>SLSW01000066.1 GCA_007130245.1 Micromonosporaceae bacterium | reverse complement strand
CGCCGGTTCGCCGCCTCGTACAGCTCCTCGTGCAGCAGCCGCGACAGGCAGTACTCCGAGACGCTGAGCCGGCCGTCGGCCTGGATCAGGGCGTTGACGCTGCCCATGATGGTCTCCTGCTCACCGGCGGAGCGGTGTCGCAGCGCCGGGAACGCCACCTCGGCCAGCGGCAGGCGCAGCATCGGGTGCAGCGACGCCAGCTGGTTCGCCTCCCGCCAGGCGGCATCGGCGACCTGCTGCCCGTGCCGCTGCGCCAGCACCGCGTGCTGGTTCACCCGTACCTCCTGCTGGGCCGACAGCAGCAGCCCGAACACCAGCGGGACCACCGTGTCGTCGCGGTGTGCCCGGTCGCGCAGATCCTCCGGGATCTGTTCGAGGATGGTGCCGGCGTGCTGGTACGCGTCCGAGGGAGGGGCGCCCACGTGCGCCGCCACCTCCGCGGGCGCGGCGGTGACGCTGGTGTCCGCCGCCGGCAGCGAGCCGCGACCGCCGGTCAGCCCCATCGCGCGGTCCTCGGCCAGCCCGGACGGCGGGTCGGCCGACCAGCGGCGGGCGAGCTGGTCGAGCTCGCCGGGGTTGAAGGTCGGGTCCAGCGCCTGGATGCGCTTGACCAGCGGGGGGTGGGTGGCGAACATGCCCGCGAAGCCCTTGCCGGAGCCGAACAGCATGTGGCTGACGTCCTCGGCCTTGGCGTTGCGCAGGTTGGAGCCGGTCGGCAGGCCGCCGATCTTCTTCAGCGCCCCGGTCAGGCCCTCGGTCTGGCGGGTGAACTGCACGGCGGAGGCGTCGGCCAGGTATTCCCGCTGGCGGCTGACGGCGGCCTTGATGATGCGCCCGATGAAGATGCCGACGAAGCCGACCACCAGCAGCGCGATACCGATCAGCGGCAGCGGGTTGCGCCCGCCGCCGCGCACGAGGAGCAGCGTACGGCCGATCAGGGCCAGCACCAGGATGCCGAACACCAGCCCCATCAGGCGGATATTGAGGCGCATGTCGCCGTTGACCACGTGGCTGAACTCGTGGGCGATCACACCCTGCAGCTCGTCGCGGTTCAGCCGCTCCAGCGCACCGCGGGTCACCGCCACCGCCGCGTCCGACGGCGACCAGCCGGCCGCGAACGCGTTGATGCCGGCCTCGCCCTCCATCACGTACAGCTCCGGCACCGGCGCACCGGAGGCGATGGCCACCTCCTCCACCACGTTGCGAAACCGTCGCAGCTGCGGGTCGGTGGTGTCCTGCGGCACCGGCACCGCGCCCAGCGAGCGCGCCACGTGGCCGCCGCCGCCGCTGCGCAGGCTCATCATCCGGAACAGCGACGACAGCCCGATCACCCCTGCCACCACGATGCTGGTGACCACCAGCATCGCCACGATCTCGTCGGTGGTCCGTCCGCCGCCGAAGAAGAACAGGATGACCAGGTTGACCGTGGCGATGATGCCGAGAACGGCGACCAGGAACAGCAGCACCATCCACCACGACAACCGCTGCACCCTGCGCTGGCGGTCGAAGAAGTTCATCAGAACGACACCTGTGGCGCCTCGCGCTGGCCCGGGTCCTCGATCTCGAACAGGGCCGCCGGCCCGAAGCCGAACATGCCGGCCACCAGGTTGGCGGGGAACGACTCGCGGCGGTTGTTGTAGCGCATCACCGAATCGTTGAAGTGCTGCCGGGCGAAGGCGACCTTGTTCTCGGTCGAGGTCAGCTCCTCCGACAGCTGCATCATGTTCTGGTTGGCCTTCAGGTCCGGGTAGGCCTCCGACAGCGCGAACAGGCGCCCCAGCGTCTGGGTGAGCATGTTCTCCGCCCCCGACAGCTGCTGCATGGCGTTCGGGTCACCCGGGTTGGCCGCCGCCTTGGCCTGCGCGTTGACCGCGCCGCTGCGGGCGGAGATGACCGCCTCCAGCGTCTCCCGCTCGTGCTTCATGTAGCCCTTGGCGGTCTCCACCAGGTTAGGGATCAGGTCGTGCCGGCGCTTGAGCTGGACATCGATCTGCGCGAACGCGTTCTTGTAGGCGTTACGCGCCCGGACCAGGCCGTTGTAGACCGAAATCAGCCACAGGGCGACGACACCGATGACGACGGCGCCGCCGCAGGCCAGCAACAGCAGTTCCATTACCGCTCCCTTGACGTCACGACTGTGCCGGACCAGCGTACGTCAGGAGCCTGCACCGCGCCGTCGGCGGTGCGTCCGGTCAGACCTCAGCCACCCGGTTGGCGGGCGCTGCGGTGCAGCCACTCTCCGACGCGATCGAGAAGCTCCGGGGTGGCGGCGGCCTCGGCGTGACCGAAGCCGGGTTCGATCCATAGCTGCTTGGGTTGGGCCGCCGCCTCGTACAGGGCCCGGGCGTGCGAAACCGGGAACAAGGGATCGGCGTCGCCGTGGACCACGAGTAGCGGTGTGGGGGCGATCCGGGCTGCGGCGGCGTCCGGCGGCTGCGGTTCGGGTTTCCACCCGTCGGCGGCGATGCGGGTACGCCGCAGCACCCGTCCGGTCAGCCGCCCCAGCCGGGTCTCGATCACCCAGTGCGCCCGCCGCATCGGCGCCGTGTCGCGGTAATACCAGCGGGACGGGCCGCTGATCGCCGCCACCGCCGCGACCCCGCCGACGGCGGCCGCGTGACGCAGCGCCACCGCCGCGCCCATGGAGAAGCCGACCGTGGCCACCTGGCGGTAGCCGAGCCGACCCGCCCACCCGACCGCGGCCGCGAGGTCCCAGACTTCCTGGTCGCCGACGGTGGAGTGGCCGCCTGAGTGGCCGTGGCCGCGGAAGTCGAAGCTGACCACGCCGGCGGCGCGGGCCAGCACGTCCACCACCCGGCGCACCGCCGGGCGGCGGGCGGAGCCGGTGAACCCGTGCGCCACCACGATGCCCAGGTCCGGCGGTCGGTCGCCGGGCTGGTGGCACGGCAGGTGCCGGGCCCACAGCCGTACGCCGTCGTTGGTGCGCAACGTCGTGACCTCGCCCGGGCCGCGCGGTGTCCCGTACGGCTCGGGATGGGATCGCTCGGGCGGCTGGTGGTACGGCATGACGGCAGCCTGCCACGCGGTGCGGGGGGCAGCAGCCCGGCTGGGGATGTGCGACACTGGGCTGGTCGAGGAGGGGAGTATTCCCTCGCGACGGTGTCGTCAACCCGGACCGCGCCGCTGGTCGGCGCCGACCCGGCACCGTCGGTCGCCGTGCCCGCCGCGGCGGCGGGAGAGACCTCCGGAGCGGAGTTGCGCCCGGAAGGTCTCGTTTCTGCATGGATGTCTCGCTGGCGGTCTGGACCGCGACCCTGGTCGGTGTCGCGATCATCCTCGTCATCGACCTGTGGATCATCGGTCGGCGCCCGCACGAGCCGTCCCTGCGCGAGTCGAGCGCCTGGGCGGCGTTCTACGTCGGCCTCGCGGCGGTGTTCGGCCTGGGGGTGTGGGCGGGCTACGGCCCGACGTACGGTGGCGAGTTCTTCACCGGCTGGCTGATCGAGAAGAGCCTGTCGGTGGACAACCTGTTCGTGTTCATGCTGATCATGAGCCGGTTCGCGGTGCCGCGCCAGTACCAGCAGAAGGTGCTCATGATCGGCATCATCCTGGCGCTGGTCATGCGGGCAGCGTTCATCGCGGTCGGCGCGGTGCTGGTGGCCACCTTCATGTGGATCTTCTACGTGTTCGGGATCTTCCTGATCTTCACCGCGTTCAAGATGGCGCAGCATCGCGAGGACGACCCGAGCCGGTTCCGGGAGAACGCGCTGGTGCGCCTGAGCCGGCGGGTGCTGCCGATGTCGCGGGACTACGTCGGTGCCCGGCTGACCACCGTGGTCGACGGGCGGCGGCTGGTAACCCCGATGCTGATCGTGATGGTGGCCATCGGCACCACCGACCTGATCTTCGCGGTCGACTCCATCCCGGCGATCTTCGGCGTGACCCGCGAGCCGTACCTGGTCCTGACCGCCAACGTGTTCGCGCTGATGGGCCTGCGCCAGCTCTACTTTCTGATCGGCGGACTGGTCAGCCGCTTGGTGTACCTGCCCACCGGCCTGGCGGTGCTGCTCGGCTTCATCGGCGTCAAGATGGTGCTGGAGGCGCTGGCGGAGAACAACGTGCCGTTCATCAACGCCGGCGAGCCGGTGGCGTGGGCGCCGCACCTGCCCATCTGGTTGTCGATGACGGCGATCGTGTCGATCCTGGTGGTCACGACCGTGGCCAGCCTCGCCAGGGCGGCGCAGGACCGGCGGGCGGCGGCTACCTCCGGGTAGGGTTCCGGGACGGAGGGCTGTACCGGACGGGGAGTGCCACACGCGGCAGGAGGTGGATCCGGCAGTGGACATGACGGTGGCCGACGGGCGCGCGCTCGGGCTGGCCGGGGCGCCCAATGCCCGGGAACTGGGCGGTCTGGCCGGCGCCGACGGTCGTGCGGTGCGGCGCGGGGCGCTGGTGCGCAGCGGGGCGCTCGCCCGGCTGACCGAGGACGACCTGCCGGTGCTGGCTGAGCTGTCGCTGACCTGCCTGGTGGACCTGCGCCACGGCACCGAGATCGCGCAGTCCCCGACCCGGCGGCTGCCGAAGCCGGTGCCGAGGGTGCTCCACGCTCCGGTCTACGACGACCGCCACTCGGTCTTCTCGTACGTGACCGCGCTGCTGAACGGCGACGACCTGAGCCGGTACGCCGACCTGGCCGCGCAGGGTGCGCCGGGGGCGATGGCGGCGATCTACCGCTGGTTCGTCACCGGCGAGGAGGCCCGTGCCTCGTTCGCGGCGGCCTGCCGGGCGCTGGCCGACCCGGCGAACGTGCCGGCGTTGTTCCACTGCAGCGTGGGCAAGGACCGCACCGGCTGGCTGACGGCGATCCTGCTGACCGCGCTGGGGGTCGACGACGAGGCGATCCGGGTGGACTACCTGCAGACCAACGAGGCCACGGCCGAGGCACAGCAGCGGCTGCTGGAGCTGCTGGCCGAGCGCCGCCCCGGCGCCGATCCGGAGGCGATCCGGCCACTGCTGCAGGCGTGGCCGGCCTACCTGGATGCGGCGTACGCGGAGGTGGCGCGCCAGTTCGGGTCGTTCCAGGCGTACCTGCGCGCGGGTCTGGGTCTGGACCACCAGACGCTGGAGGCGCTGCGCACCAACCTGCTCACCCCCTGACCACCCCACCACCCCTGTTGATCTAGGGATTGTTCACGTGAGTTGATCTCCAACCATGTGAATTAGCCCTAGATCAACGGGGGCGGGCGGAGGGGATCAGCCGGGGTTGGCGGAGTGCTTGCGGCGGGCGGCGGCGCGGGCCCGCTCGGTCGCGTCCAGCACCACCTTGCGCAGGCGCACCGCCGTCGGGGTGACCTCCAGGCACTCGTCGGCGCGGCAGAACTCCAGCGCCTGCTCCAGTGACAGCCGCCGCGGCGGCACCAGGCGCTCCAGCTCCTCGGCGGTCGACGAGCGCATGTTCGTCAACTTTTTCTCCTTGGTGATGTTGACGTCCATGTCCTCGGAACGTGAGTTCTCACCCACGATTATGCCCTCGTAGACCTCGGTGCCCGGCTCGACGAACAGCGACCCCCGCTCCTGCAGTGCGAACATCGCGAACGAGGTCGCCACGCCGGCCCGGTCGGCCACCAGCGAACCGGAGGCGCGGGTGCGGATGTCACCGGCCCACGGCTCGTACGACTCGAAGACGTGGTGGGCGATGCCGGTGCCGCGGGTGGTGGTGAGGAACTCGGTGCGGAACCCGATCAGCCCCCGGGCCGGCACCAGGCACTCCATGCGAACCCAGCCGGTGCCGTGGTTGACCAGCTGCTCCATGCGGCCCCGGCGGGCGGCCAGCAGCTGGGTGACGGCGCCGAGGTGCTCCTCCGGTGCGTCGATGGTCAGCCGCTCCACCGGCTCGCACAGCCGCCCGTCCACCTCGCGGGTGACCACCTGCGGCTTGCCCACCGTCAACTCGTACTGCTCCCGGCGCATCTGCTCGACCAGGATGGCCAGCGCCAGCTCGCCGCGGCCCTGCACCTCCCAGGTGTCGGGCCGCTCGGTGGAAAGCACCCGCAGGGACACGTTGCCGACCAGTTCGCGGTCGAGCCGCTCCTTCACCAGCCGGGCGGTCACCTTGGCGCCCTTGACCCGGCCGGCCAGCGGCGAGGTGTTGGTGCCGATCGTCACCGAGATCGCCGGCTCGTCCACAGTGATAAGCGGCAGCGGCCGCGGGTCGTCCGGGTCGGCCAGGGTCTCGCCGATGGTGATCTCGTCGATGCCGGCCACCGCGATGATGTCGCCGGGACCGGCGTGCTCGGCCGGTTTGCGTTCCAGCCCGTCGGTCATGAGCAGCTCGCTGACCCGCACCCGGTTGACGGTGCCGTCCCGGCGGCACCACGCCACCGTCTGGCCGCGGATCAGCTCACCCTGGCGGATGCGGCACAGCGCCAGCCGGCCCAGGAACGGTGAGGCGTCCAGGTTGGTCACGTGCGCCTGCAGCGGCGCGCCGGCCTCGTACGACGGTGCGGGGATGGTCTCCAGCAGGGTGCGGAACAGCGGCTCCAGGTCGGCCGAGTCAGTCGGGGCGGTGCCGTCGGCCGGCGCGGTCAGCGAGGCGATCCCGGCGCGGGCGCAGGCGTAGACCACCGGGAAGTCCAGCAGGTCCGCACCGGCATCGGTGCCGGCGAGGTCGAGGAACAGCTGGTACGTGTCGTCGAGCACGGCGCCGGCGCGGGCGTCGGCGCGGTCGACCTTGTTGATGACCAGGATGATCGGCAGCCTGGCCGCCAGCGCCTTGCGCAGCACGAACCGGGTCTGCGGCAGCGGTCCCTCGCTGGCGTCCACCAGCAACAGCACCCCGTCGACCATGGTCAGGCCACGCTCGACCTCACCACCGAAGTCGGCGTGCCCGGGGGTGTCGATGATGTTGATGGTTACCTGGTCACCGGCAGCCGGCACGTATCGGACCGCGGTGTTCTTGGCCAGGATCGTGATGCCCTTTTCCCGCTCCAGGTCCATCGAGTCCAGCGCCCGCTCGGCGAGCTCACCGCGGGCCGGGCCGGCGCCGGACTGGCGCAGCATCGCGTCGACCAGCGTGGTCTTGCCGTGGTCGACGTGCGCCACGATGGCGACGTTGCGAAGATCGGAGCGTAGCGGCATGGCCACCATCCTGCGTGGTGGGCACCGGCCGGTACACCGCGGGGGGTGCGCCGGAGTCGCAGGTCACGCTGGCGGCGTGCGGAGGCGGCGGGGCGGGTACGCCACCGTGTGGCATGCTTGACGATCATGTCGGGCGTGGTGATCGTGCTGGAGAATCTGCCACCGCTGGCGGTGCTGGTGGTGGCGGTGCTGCTGGTCGCGGGCGAGACCGGGGTCATCGTCGGGTTGATGTTTCCGGTGGAGATAACCCTGATGTTCGTGGGCTTCCTGGCCTACCTCGGGGACGTGCCGTTCGCGCTGGTGTTCATGCTGATGATCGCGGCGGCGATGGCCGGCGACGCCCTCGCGCTGCGCAGCGGCCGGCGGTACGGGCCGCGGGTGCGCGCCAGCCGGTTCGGGCAGTGGGTGGGCGAGTACCGCTGGGCCCGCGCGGACCGGATCCTGCACCGGCTCGGCGGTCGCAGCGCGTTCGTGGCGCGGTGGGTGCCGTTCGTGCGTACGCTGCTGCCGCGCCTGGCAGGCAGCGCCGGCGTGCCGTACCGGGCGTACGCCCCCTGGAACTTCCTGGGCGTGGTCACCGCGGTGGGTTCGTCGGTCGCGGTCGGCTATCTGGCCGGCGCGTCCTACCGGCAGGTGGCCGAGGTGCTCGGCCGGGTCACCGGGATGGTGCTGGTGCTGCTGGTGGCGCTGGTCCTGCTGGCGCTGGTCGTCCGCTGGTGGAACAACCGGCTGCGGCTGCCGCCGGAGGCCGGGTCATGATCCGGGTGACACGATCACCAATGATCTTGACACGGTGAATGCGTCGCCGGTAGAAAGATCGATGGACACGCGCAGTCGGTACGGGGAGGCGTGGCGTGCGGATACGCGGGAGCCGGCCGCTGCCGGCACTGGCCGCGCTGGCGGCTGCGGTGATGACGGCGGCCGTCGCCTGTGGAGGCGACCCGCACGACGCCACCGACAAGGCATCCTGGCAGATCGAGTCCTCGCCGCAGGCCACCGAGCCGACCCCGCCGGCGCCGATGCGACCGCTGGCGCACGGGCTGGGCGCCGCACCCGCGACGGAGGTGCCCGCGCCGGAAGAACCGCCGCCGACGACCACACCGGAGCCGCGCGCCACCCCGACCCGCGCCGAGTTGGCCGAACCCGAGCCGGAGCCACCGCCGGTCCCGCCCCGGTACGAGGGGGAGTGCATCGCGGAGTACGTGGGGGAGGCGGCCGGCCACGACGATGTGGCGGCGGCGTTGAGCGCGGCGGCCGCGCGCACCTACTGGCCGACCTCCGCACCCGAGATCAGCGTGCCGGAGAACCTGCTTCGGGCTACCGCCTGGCAGGAGAGCGGCTGGCAGACCAACATCATCGCCTGCGACGGCGGGGTGGGTCTGATGCAGGTGATGCCGGATACGGCGGACTGGATGAACCAGCGGTTCGGCCAGTCCTACGACATCGACGTCTACCCCGACAACGCCTACCTGGGTGGGACCTACTACGCGTGGCTGATCAAGTTCTTCGGTGATCTCTACTTCGACGGCGACCACACGGTGGATCCGGCCGGCTGCGACAGCCATGTCGACCCGTGCCTGCTCAACGCCATCATCGCGTCGTACAACTTCGGTCACGGCGCGGTCGACACCGACGACGGGATCGTGATCCCCAATCCGCGCTACGTCGAGAACGTGCGGGCGCTGATGACCAGTTGCGAGTGCCTGTCCTACTGAGGGTGCCCGCGCAGACCCGGCCCACCCATAGTCGATCTAGGGATTGTTCACGTGATTGGTGATCGAACTACGCGAACAATCCCTAGATCGACGGGGTGGTGGGGTCAGGGGAGGGAGATGGTGTCTCCGTCCCGGACGATCCCCACCTCCGGCAGCGGGTCCTGCTGCTCGGGCGTGAGACCCTGTGCGGCCTGCACCACGGAGCCGTCCTCGATGGAGAACCGGCTGCCGTGGCAGAAGCAGTTGATCGTACCGTCGTCCACCTCCGAGACCGTGCAGCCCTGATGGGTGCATGTCGAGCTGAAGGCACGGAACTCTCCGTTCGCCGGCTGGGTGACCACGACGCCGAGAGCGGCCTCGATCACGCCACCACCGACTGGCACGTCGGCCGCGTCCGTGACCGGGGTGCCGCCCCCGCCGTTGTCGCCGCCGCCCTCGGCACCGCCCTCGGCGCCGTCCTCGGCGCCGTCCTCGGCCGGCGGCGGTGGCGGGGGCGGGTCCGGCTGGCCGCCGTACACCGCGCACCCGGCGAGCGCGCCGGTCACACCGGCCGCGCCCGCGGCCCCCATGGCGAGCACCGCTCTGCGGGGCGCGCCCTGCGCACCGTCCCGTTCTGTTGGTTGGTTCTGCATGACTGTTCCTCCTAGAACGGCGAGCCGAAGGTGCTGAAGAAACGGATGGCCGTCGTCCACCACAGACCGACCAGGCCGGTGAAGACCACCCCACCGAACAACGGCAGGAACCACCCGGGCATCCCGTCCTTGCGCAGACCGAGCATCTTCACCACGAACGCCCCGAAGAACAGGCAGCCCAACAGTGAGTGCACGAACACGCGGGTGTTGAAGGTCGCGAAGCCGGCCGCGTAGAGGCAGTGCACCGCCACCGGCACGGCCAGCAGAAACGCGATCCGGCCCGACCAGCGGTGCGCGCCACCGATCCACGATGGCGCCGCCACGCCCGGCACCTTGCCGTACATCACCAGCGACGACAGCAACTGCAGCACGGCGAACAGCACCGCGCCGGTGGTGAGGGTGACCTTCGCCGCCGAGGTGGGCGCGGCGTGGTTGGTAAAGCCCGCGATGTTCACCGCCACCCCGGTGCCCTCGTGCAGGCTGCCGTAGACCCCCAGGGTGAGCGCCACCAGCGAACCCACCAGCAGCGGCACCAGCATCAGTTGCCAGGCCCTGGTCTCCGGCGGTGCCACCGGCGGCTGAGTTTCCGTACTCATCTGTCAACCTCCTACCCCTCGGCGTTCCACCGTGACGGTGGTGCCCTCGACCTCCACCTGACCGGTCGCCAGGTCCAGCTCCGGCGCCGGGCCCGACTCGCCGTCGACGGTCAGAACACCGATCTGAGTTCCGTCCGGAAGTACGATCCAGCCCCCGTCCACCTCGGCACCGCCGACGATCGTGTCGGCGAACGCATACAATCCTTCCGGTGGAGCCACTTCCTCGACCGTGAATGTCCACTCCCGGCCCAGCGCCGCGGTGCGGCCGGTGGCCTCCGTGTCGTCGTAGCTGCCGATCAGTTCCCCGTCGTCGCCGGTGAGCACCAGTTCACCGTTGATGGCCGGCCCGTTCAGCCACACCTCCACGGTGACGCCGTCACACACGTACGCGGTCGCCTCGTCACCGTCGATGATGATGGCCACCGACGCGCCGCCACCGTCGACCCATCCCACGTAGGTCACCGGTTCGGAATCCTCCGCTGGTTCGGGTGATTCCTCCGGTTCCGGCGACTCTGCCGCCGGCGACGGAGTCTCCTGGCCGGCGCCGGCCAGGTCCTGCTCCGCGTCGTCCCGCTGTCCGCTCGCGGCGTTGATGCTGGCCACGAGCAGGCCAGCGGCCAGTACTCCACCTCCCAGCAATGTGAGCAGTGGTCCCTTTCGTGTCATGTCTGCCTCCCTGTATGGTGCGCGGCGGTCTGTCCTGTGATGACATGCCCCTGTCGGCACGCCGTACCGCCGGTGCATGCCCAGCAAAGCGCGGGGGCGTTACGGTGTCTGCGTACTTCTACGCATTAGCCGGAGACTCTAACCGTGAACCCCTCGCATCTGCCGCCCACCGTCCAACCCGTGCGGGCGGTGGTGTGGGCGTTCCACATGGCGTTGCCGATGGCAGGCCTGTGGCTGCTACTCGCGCAGCCGCAGTTGGACATCGAGTGGCACCACGGCCCCAGCCACTTCTGGCTGGTGCTGGTGGTCGCGATCATCAGCACCGTGCTCGGCGGGTGGGTCAGCACGGAGGCCCGCCGGCGTGCCGATGCCCGCCTGGTGCTGGTGTCGATGGCGTTTCTGTCCGGCGCCGGCTTCTTCGCGCTGCACGCCCTGGCCACCCCCGGCGTGCTGGTGGCCAACGGCGCCACTGTCGGGTTCGACCTGGCCCAGCCGGTGGGCCTGGCGATCGCCGCGGTTTTCGCGGCGGCCTCGTCATTGACGCTGTCGGGGGCGCGGGCCGCAGCGGTGCTGCGCTACCAGGTCCTCGTCTGGGTCGGGCTCGCGCTGCTGTTCACGACGTGGGCGGTGAGTTCACTGCTGGACCTGCCACCGTTGAACCAACCTGCCGGGGAGCGGGAGGTCGAGGGGCCGATGATCGCCGTGGCGTTGGCCGCGGTCGTCGGATACCTGGTCGCGGCGGTGCGCTACTACCTGATGTACCGGCGTGGCCCGTCGGCGATGTTGATCAGCATCATCACCGCGTTCGTGCTGCTGGCCGAGGCGAACGTGGCCGTGATTCTCGCCGACCGGTGGCACCTGTCCTGGTGGGAGTGGCATCTGCTGCTGGTGTTTGCGTTCGGCTTCGTGGCCTACAGCGCCTGGGTGCAGTACCGCCGGGAGGGTTCGGCCGCCGGCCTGTTCGACGCGGTCACGCTGGCCGCCACCGCCCGTCGCATCCACGCCGAGTACGAGGCGGCTCTGGAGGAGCTGGTCACGGTGCTGCGGCGCCGTGCCGCCGGTGAGGTGGACACGCCGGTGGCGGCGCGGTTGGCCGACCGCTTCCACCTCACCGAAGGCCAGGCCGCCGTACTGGAGCGCGCCGGCACCGCGCTCGCCCACGAACGCGAGGTGTCGGCGCGGCTGTCCGCGCTGGTCACGGTCGGGGAGCGGGCACGGGTGGGGTTGCGGGAGGAGGACTTCCTGGCCGAGGTGCACAGCCGGATCCGCGAGGCGTACGGGCCGGTACGGGTGGCGCTGGCCAGCGACGGTGTGATCGAGGTGGGCGGTCGTCGGTACGATCCGTCGACGCTGGCGGTGTCGGGCACGCGGCACGCCGACGGGGTGGCGGTGTATCCGCTGACCGTGCGCGGCCGGGTGGCCGGTGTGCTGGAGGCACCCGAGAACCCGGGGGATCCGGCGCTGGTGGCGGCGCTGGCGAACCAGCTGTCGGTGGCGCTGGAGAACGCCCGCCTCTACCGCGAACTGGAGACCCTGTTCCGTTCCTACCTGTCACCGGACGTGGCCGCCGCGCTGCTGGCCGACCCGGACCAGGCGCAGCTGGGCGGGTCGCTGGTGGAGGTCACCGCGCTCTTCGCCGACCTGCGCGGCTTCACCACCTTCTCCGAGGCGGTGGAGCCGGCTGAGATCGTCACCATGCTCAACCGCTACCACGGGGTCACGGTGCCGTGCGTGCTGGACCACGGGGGTACGGTGGTGCAGTTCGTCGGAGATGCGCTGCTGGCGGTGTGGGGCGCCCCGGCCCGCCAGCACGACCACGCGACCAGGGCGGTGCGGGCCGCGCTGGCGATGCAGCACGGCGTGGACCGGATCGCCGCCGACCGGCCGGACTGGCCACGGTTCCGGATCGGCGCGAACACTGGCCCGGCGCTGGTCGGCAACATTGGCAGCGAGATGCTCCGCGGGTTCAACGCGATGGGTGATGCGGTGAACGTGGCGGCGCGGTTGCAGGGGCTGGCGGAGCCGGGGCAGGTGGTGATCGGTGAGTCCACCCGGCGAGCGGTGGGTGACTCGCTGCCGGTCAACCCGCTGGGCGAGCTCGCCGTCAAGGGCCGGCTTCAGCCGGTACGGGCGTACGTCGTGACCGGAGGTTCGCCGTGAGCTGGGACACCGACCAGTTCTGGTCTTCGCTGACCGAGGCGGAGGCCCGTTCGTTGCGGGGACGGGGCCGGATGACACGGTGGCGCCGCGACGAGGTGCTGTTCCACGAACACGACCGGTCCGACTGGGTGGTGGTGCTGATGACCGGCCAGGTCAAGGTGGCCACCGGCACACAGCTCGGCGGTGAGGTGGTGCTGGCGGTGCGCGACCGTGGCGCGCTGGTCGGTGAACTCGCGGCGATCGACCGCCAGCCGCGCTCGGCGACCGTGACCGCGTTGAAGGAGACCATCGGCCTGGTGGTGCTGCTGCCGGAGTTCGACGCGTTCCTGGCCGAACATCCGCGGGTGGCGGCGATGCTGCCGCGCATGGTGGTGAGTAGATTGCGCGACGCCGATCGAAAGCGGGTCGAGTTCGGCGCCCAGGACACCACCGGCCGGGTGGCCGCCCGCCTGGTGGAGCTGGCTGAGCGGTTCGGGCAACCGGCCGGCGACGGTGTGCAGATCGCGATGCCGCTGAGCCAGGACGAGCTGGCGAGCTGGACCGGGTCCTCGCGCGAGGCGGTCAGCAAGGCACTGGGCGCGCTGCGGTCACTGGGATGGATCGAGACCAGCCGGTTGCGGGTGGTGATCCGGGACCTGGCCGCGTTGCGGGCACGCGCGCGCGGCGACGCGGTCAGCGGCTGATCGTGACGCAGTTGCCGGTCTGGAAACCGCCGGCGTTGTCCTGGACCAGCTGGTGGTCCGGGCCGGCGATACGGGCGCACACCTTCGGCGCGTCGCCGATAACGGAGGGCACCTCGTCGGCGGGAATCACCGCCGGGTCGCTGTCCTCGATGTACCACGTGCCGGGGTTGTCAGACTGAAAGCCCATCACCTCGGCTGGAGGGTCGATGCCGTCCCCGCCGTAGAGGTGCATGTGGAAGCCGAACGACTTATCCGGCGTCGCTCCGGCGAAATCGGCGTCGTACTCGATGACCAGCCGTCCCTGCGCGTCGAACGAGGCGCTGGTCAGGCAGATCCAGCGCTGGTTCGCCTGGATCTCCTCGGTGCACTCCTCGACCGCGGCGGCGGCAGCGCCGCCGGTCGTGTCCTCCTCCGCGGCGCCTCCGCCGGCCTGGGCCAGTGACACACCGCCCGCGGCGAGCAGTGCCACCACCACCACACCGCCGGCTACCTGCCATGCGCGCGGTCCCGCAATCGTGCTGCGGAGCCGTCCCGCTGCGCCGCGGAACCCGCTGCCCCCCTCCCCGGCGCGATCGTGGTCGCCGGCCTTGGTGGTAGGGGCCGCGACCGTCGAAGATGTCGGTGTGGAGGCGGGAGTCGGCACGCGGGCGGTGCCGACAGCCGGCGCGGGCGCGGGCGGGGGCGGGGGTGCGGCGGGTTCCGGCGCGGGCGCGGGTGCGGGCGGAGCGGGCGCCGGCTCTGTGGCTGTCGGATGTGGCATCTCGACGCTGGCAGCCCAGGCCGCTCCCGCGGCGACCGCGTGCTTGGGATGGGCGTCCACCGCGACCGGGCGGCCGAGTTCGGCCCCGACCAGCTGGGCCACGATCGGTATCCGGGACGAGCCCCCCACCAGCAGCACCGAGTGCACCTGGTCCGCGGCCACCTGTGCCGAGGTCAGCGCCCGGCGTAGTGCCTGCACCGTCTCGTGCAGCACCGGTCGCACCATCTCCTCCAGCTCGGCACGGGTCAGCCGCACCTCGGTGGACAGATTCGGCAGCAGCACCGGGATGGTGGTGTCGGTGTCGGTCGACAGCGCCTCCTTCGCCGCCACGCACTCGTCCCGCAGCCGCGCCACCGCCGCCACCACCTGCGGATCGTCCTCGTCCAGTTCCGGCAGGGTGTCGCCGAGCGACTGGCGGACGTGCGCGAACACCGCAGCGTCGAAGTCGATGCCGCCGAGACGCTCGATCCCCTCCGGCTGGCCCAGGATCTCGAATCCCCGCGCGGTCTTGCGCAGCACCGCGGCGTCGAACGTGCCGCCGCCGAGGTCGTAGACCGCCACGATGCTGCCGGGCTCGAGCCGTTGCTGCTGGGCGTAGAAGGTCGCCGCCGCCTCCGGTTCGGACAGCAACGTCACCGGCCGGTCCAGGTCGGCCAGACGGGTGGCCTGCGTGAGCAGATCGGTCTTATACGGTCCCCAGTTGGCCGGGTGGGAGATGCCGATCGTCGCCGGCGCGCCGCCCTCCCGCCCGGAGACCTCCTCGACCACGGCCCGCAGCAGCCGGGCCATGAGCGCCTCCGCCGAGTAGGGCACCCCGCCCAGCAGGATCGGAGTGGTGTCCCCGAGGCGGCGCTTGAACTCCCGCGACACCCGGTGCGGCTCGGTCAGCCCGCGCCGGTTGGCCGCCTCGCCGACCAGGAACGATTCATCCTCGCGCAGCAGCACCACCGACGGGATGGCGGTCGACCGGCTGCCCAGCGAGGCTATCTCGACCTGACCGTGGCGCCAGGTCGCCGCCGCGGTGTAGGTCGTGCCGAGGTCGATGCCGAGTGCATACATGATGGTTGCTCCGGGTTTGATGTTGAATCGGGTTGGTCGGTCGACCAACGAGGTAGGGTAGGCCCGCTGTCGCGCGGACCTACCCTACCCAGCGGTCAGACCCCCAGGGATGCGTCGTCCTCCTGGCTGGACTCCGTCGCGAGATCCTCCAGCTGGGTGATGTCCTGGCTCGACCCCTCTTCCAGCTCCTCGCCCGGAGCCGGCACCGGCAGGATCTCCACATCCGTCTCCTCCTCCGGCGCGGGCTCGGCTTCCTCAGCCCGCTCCTCGTCCAGCAGCCCGCGCAGGAGCTCCCCCGCCGACGGGTCGTCGCCCAGCTTGATCGGCCCGTCGTCGCCCTCGTTGACCTGCTCGTTGGTGGCGTCGCCACCGCTGGCCACCGCCGAGTCCCGCACGTCACCGGTGTTGGTCTGGTCGCCGTCGCCGAAGTTGAGATTGATCGGGCCGACGTCGCCACTGCCGCCGTCGCCGCCGGTGCCGCCGGTGCCGTCGCCACTGGTGACACTGCCGTCGACGTCACGGATCTCGTCGCGCGAGTCGATCCGGGCGTCGCCGAAGCCGCCGCCGGAAACGTCACCACCGGCGGCGGAGGCGTCGCCGCCGGCACCACCGCTGGTGTTGATGTCCAGGTTGGCGGTCTGGTTGTCGTCGCCGACGACCGTGCCCTCGACCCGACCATCGGCGTTGACGCCCGTGTTCTCCCCGGTGTTGACCGCGCCGCGGACATCCTCACCAGCCTGGACGCCGTCGAACTGTCCGGTGTTGGTGGCACCTTCGACGTCGCGGCCGGCCAGCGCTCCCTCGAACTCGCCGGTGTTGACGCCCTCGATCCGCTCGCCCTGCACCGCACCGTCGCCGGTGGCGGCGTTGATCTCGCTGCCCCGGGTGGCGTTGAGCACGTCCCCGTCCCCGTCGGCGCGGATGTTCTCGTCGCCGACGATCGCGCCCCGGTCTGCGGAGGTGACCTCGCCGCCGCGGCTGGCGGCAAGCACGTCGCCCTCGCCGGTGCCGAAGACGTTGTCGTCGCCGGTGTTGGCCACGGCCCCGTCGCCGGCCGCCGTGGTCGGCGCGACGGTGATGTCACCGTCGAAGTTGCGGCCCACGTCGACGGCCACGTCGGTGCTGTTGTCGATGTCGAATGCCCGGTTGTCCGACTGGTCGATCGTGAACTGCTGGTTGACGATCTCCCGGGTGACGGTCTCGTTGTTCTCGTACGTCGCGTAGGTGACGTACTGCAGGTGCTGCACCGCGTGCTCCGCCGTCTGGTGTCCCTCCGCCGCCGGCGGCGACTTCACCTGGTAGTGGTCGGGCGCGGCGCCACCGGCCACGTAGCTGTCCAGCGCCTGCTTGCTGCCCGCCGGCAGCTCGTAGTCGTGGTAGCACTCGTCGACGGCCTGGCGGAAGTCGACCCCGTCCAGGTTGCCATCGGTGATCCCGTAGGCGGCCAGCAGGCCCTCCGGGTCGGTGGCGGCCAGCTCGGCGACCTCCTGGTCACCGCTCAGCAACCGCTGGACCAGCTCCTTGAACGCTTCGTACACGTTGATGTCCGGCATGTCTGCCCCTTCGTCATTATTGTGGCGCGCCCGGCCGGGCCGGGCGGTGGGGAGCAGGTCGCTCCTCACATCCGCCATACAACGTCAACCGGGCCGCGCCGTCTGCGTACTTGTACGCACTCGAGCCAACTCCATCGAGGATCCGGGTCCTGTGTGCGTGACTGACGATCAAACCATGCACGCAGGCCCCGGATCAACGGTGGGACTGCACGGGGCAGTGTCAGGGACGCTGGATCGGCACACAGTTGCCGGTGGTGAAACCACCACCGTCCGCGGGCACGAGGTGGTGATTGCCGTCGGCGATCCGGGCGCACACCTTCGGGCTGTCGCCGATGTATTGCGCGACGTCGTCGGGAGACAGCGTGATCGGGTCCTGGTCCCACACGCGCCAGCTGCCGCGGTCACCGGCCGGCTGGTAGTGGTTACCCATGGTCTCGTCCGGTGGGGTCGTGCCGTCCCCGCCGTAGACGTGCAGGTGGAAGCCGCCGCTGATGTTGGGCACCTCGCCCGCCCAGTCCGCCTCGTACTCCACGACCAACTGCCCCTGCGCGTCGAGGGTCGCGCTGGTCAGGCATACCCAGCGCGGGTTGGCCCGGATCTCGTCGCTGCACTGTTCGTCGATCGGCAGCTGTTCCTCGGTCGGTGGCGGGGTGGCATCCGGCGTCGTTGCCGGGTCCGGGGTCGCCTGCCCGCCGGCGTCGGCCTCATCTCCGGCGCCCACCCCGAGCGTCCAGCCGAGCGCGATCGCCAGCACCGCGACCGCGGCCACAGCGGACCCGACCAACAACGGCTTGCTGCGGCTGGGCCGACCCGTGTCCGGCACCGGCGGCTCCCGGTCACCACCGTCGCTCACCACCGGGTGCATAGCGGTGTGGTCGTCGGCGGTGCGATCCGGAGATGTCGCCCGATGGTCATCCGGGCCCGGCGGTACGGTGCGGCCGGAAGCGCTGTGGTCGGACTGCACCCGGGCACTGGCCGTGTACCGCGCTCCGCCGCCGGCCGACCCGGTCGCCCCAGCGCCGGTCGCTGCGCCGGCCGCTGCGCCGGCCGCTGCGTCGGCCGCTGCGCCGGTTGCCGCGCCGGCCGCGCCTGCGACCGCCGCGTTGGTTCCTGCTCCGCCCGTGGTGTCGGTGCCAGCCACGCCCCCGGCACCGGTGGTCTGCGCTGGCCCGGGCGGCGTCGGCTCCACGCCGCTGGCCAGCCACGCCGCCCCGAGTGCGATCGCGTGCTTCGGGTGGGCGTCGACGGCCACCGGACGCCCGAGCTCGGCGCCGACCAGCTGGGCCACGATCGGCATCCGGGACGAGCCGCCGACCAGCAGCACCGAGTGCAGGCCCTCCGGCTCGACCCGGGCCGAACGCAGTGCCCGGCGCAACGCCTCGATCGTGCTGTGCAGGGTCGGGCGCACCATCGCTTCCAGCTCCGCCCGGGTGAGCCGTACCTCGGTGGACAGGTTGGGCAGCAGCACCGGGATGGACACGTCCGTGTCGGTCGACAGTGCCTCCTTGGCCTCCACGCACTCTTCCCGTAGCCGCGCCACCGCGGCCATCGCGGCCGGGTCGTCCTCGTCCAGCTCCGCCAGGGCGTCGCCGATCGCCTGCTGAACGTGCGCGAACACGGCCGCGTCGACGTCGATGCCGCCGAGGCGCTCGATGCCCTCCGGCTGGCCGAGGATCTCGAATCCGTGCGCGGTCTTGCGTAGCACCGCCGCGTCGAAGGTGCCGCCGCCGAGGTCGTACACGGCCACGGTCGCCCCCGGCTCCACCCGCTGCTGCTGGGCATAGAAGACCGCGGCCGCTTCCGGCTCGGTGACGAACGTGGTGGGGATGTCGATGTCGGCCATCCGTACCGCGTTCACCAGCAGATCCCGCTTGTACGGCCCCCAGTTCGCCGGGTGGCTGATGCACAGCCGCGACGGTTGCCCGCCCTCGCGCGTGGCCACCTCGTCCAGGGTCCACCTCAGCAGCCGCGCCATCAGCGCCTCGGCGGAGTAGGGGGTGCCGCCGAGCAGGATCGGCGTGGTGTCGCCGAGCCGGCGCTTGAACTCGCGGGCCAGCCGTTGCGGCTCGGTCAGGCCACGCCGGTTGGCGGTCTCGCCGGTCAGCACCGTCTCGTCGTCGCGCAGCAGCACCACGGACGGGATCACCGCCGCCCGGCTGCCCAACGAGGCTATCTCCGCGTGTCCGTTGCGCCATACCGCCGCGGCGGTGAAGGTGGTCCCGAGGTCGATGCCGACTACGTACATCGTTGCTCCGTGCTCGTCAGTGGATGGTCAGATGGATGGTGCGAGATCACCGGCGCTCCTGGAGCGCGGCGAGCATGCCTTCGCAGGAGCGGATCGCCACCCGGGCGGCGATCGCCAATTCGTGGCCGGTGAGTGGGTTCTCCGCCCGGCGTTGCCAACGGGCCAGCGCGTCACCGGCCGCGGCGGCCACGGTCGGGTCGTCGGCGTCGGCCGGTAGACCGAGCCGTAGTGGGGTCGCGGCACCGGCGCCGCCGATGAGCCGCTCCAACTCGGCCACGACATCGGGCTTGCCGGTGACCCATCCCGCCCGGATCGCCGAGAGCACCTGCAGCTCGCGGAAAGGGTGCGCGGAGGCGATGATCTCCTCGACCTCGGCAGCGACCGCCTCACTGCCGGAACGGGGTTCGGTGCGGGTGAGCCGATCCAGCGCCAGCAGCGCGGAGCGGCTCTTGAGGACATCCCGCCGTTCGAAGAACAGCGAGCTGAGCACCTCCCGCAGGTCGCTGATGCCGCTGCGGTCGGTCAACTCCGCGGCCAGCTCGGTGGCGGTGGTGGCCACCTTGTGTCGCATCATGCTGATCACCAGCCGCACCCCGTACATGCCGAACCGGGCCAGCAGCGCCTCGCGTTCGATGGAGGTCAGGCCGAGCTCGGGCATCTGCTGCACGAACCGGTCGGCCGACAACAGCAGCGACTCGGCCTCCCGGACCGGAAGCTCCGCCACCTTGCGCAGTTGGGCGACCTCGCTCTCGGTGAGGGTGGCCGCGGTCTCGGCCAGCAGCCCGGCCACCGGCACCACGGTCTGCACCACCCGGCGGACGTTCGGATCGGCCGCCATGCGGGTGGCGATGCGGCGGGCGGAGGCGACCGAGTCGAGCCTACCCACCCCGATCTCGTCCGCACGGGACAGAATACCGATCGCGTTGACCGGGTTGGGTTGCGACACCTCCGTGTCGTGGAACGCCCGCAGAAAGTCCAGATCGTTGCGGTGCAGGTGGCGCAGCAGGTAGAGCACCGCATCGGCCGGAGTTTCCTCGTCCTCCGGGGCGAGCAGCTCGAATGCCCGTCCGGCCACCTGGTCCGATAGCGACCCGATGCCCGGGGTGTCGATCAGGGTGGCGGTGCGCAGTGCCTGCGATGGCCAGGTGACGGTCAGGCTGGTGACCTTCTCCGGGGCGAGTCCGTTCAGGTCGACCTCGATGGCGCCGGCGTCGCGGTGGAACCGCAGCTGCCGTGGTTGCTCACCGCGGGGATGAGCGGTCACCTGGTAGGTGTGGCCGTCCTGATACCAGGTGACGATGCGGGTGCACTCACCCGCATCCGTCGGCGCCAGCCGGTCAGCGACCAGCGCGTTGAGAAGGGTGGACTTACCGGCCTTGACCCGCCCGGCGATCGCCACCCGCAGCGGCTCGTCCAGCCGCTCGCCCATCTCCGCCAGGCGGGGCTCGTGCCCGGTGCCGCGGTAGAGCTGGCGGGCGCGGTCCAGCACCGACCGGGTGCGGTCCAACAGGTTCATCCGGCCGTCACCGCCTCGGCGCGCTGCTTGAGCTGCCGCAACCGCGTCAGCTCCGCGTCGAGATCCTTGATCCGCTTGTCCCGTTCGGCCTGGGTGCTCTTGGTCGCCTCGGTGGCCGAGCGCAGCGCCTCGGCGTTGGAGCGGTTGAGCTCTTCGGCCAGCGCCGTGTAGTGGTCACGCAGTTCCCGCTGGATGCGCCGCAGCGTGTCCCGGGAGTCCTTGCCCATCACGAAGCTGACCTGGTCGCAGTAGCGCCGTACCGCGTTCTTGGCCTGCTGCTGGCGCGCGGCCACCTGCTTCTTCTTCTCATCGCGCAGCCCCTTCCGCCCCATGATCACGCCGATGCCGAGCGCGATCGGGCCGAGCGTGATGCCGGTCATCAGACCGATCATCACGAACATGATCGCCCCTCCGTACGCCGACTTGAGCGCGACCATGGCCTGCTTGCCGACCTTCATCTTCTCCAGGTCGATGTTGTGGTCGACGTCGACGCTGCCGGCCAGCGGGGTCGGGTTGAACACCGGGAACTGCCGCAGCACCTCCCCGGACGCCTCCTGGAAGTGCTGGCCGACCTGCTCGCTGAGCGCGGTGGCGCGGTCGCGCAGCAGGGTGTAGTTCGCCAGCATCTCGCCCGCCACTGTCGACTCCAGCCAGGACTGCATCTCTGCCCAGGTGTCGGCCGGGTCGGTGTCCTCCATGGCCCGGTCGGCCTCGGCGATCACCTCCCGGATCCGGTTTTTCAGGTCGTGCTCCACGTCCGAGGTCAGGTCGGCGATGCCGTCCGACAGGGTCTGGCTCCACCGGGCGGCGGCCGATTTCAGCGCTTCCACCCGTTCCTTGACCTGGGTCAGCTGCGCCACCACCTGCTGGGCGGCGGCCGGGTCGGCCAGTGCCGCCTTCTCCGACTCGAACTGGCTGATGATCTGCTCGGCCACCGCCACCACGCCGGCCGCCGCCTCGCTCGCCAACCGGGTGGTCGCGTCGCCGCGGACGCGGTCGCGGATGAATGAGATCAGCTCCGGGAAGCCGGACTCGTTGTTCAGGTCGGTGTCGTTGGCGGCCACCGCCCGCGAGCGCAGCGTGGACGAGACCGGAATGATCGGGATGTCGGTGCCGGCAGCGGTGAGGTGTGCCTGGTTGAGGTCCCGAACCTTGCGCCAGGCCGGATAGAAGTCGGTCTTGGTCTGCACGCACACTACCGTCGGGCACATCTGACGGGCTTGCGCGAGGAAGTCGAGCTCGCTGCGGGTGAGCTCCTGGGACGCGTCGGTGACGAACAGCAGGGCGTCGGCCATGGACGAGGCGGCGAGGCTGGCGGTGGAGTGGGCCGACCCGAGACCGCCGACTCCGGGGGTGTCGACCAGCACCAGCCCACCGGCGAGCAACCGCCGCGGCAGCCGCACCTCCACACCGGCCGGCCGCGGTTGCTCCTCCCGCACGGTGGCGGGTGCGCTGACGACACCGGTGGTGCGGGGGGTGGGATCGTCCTCGACGATCCAGCGTTCGATGTCCTTGAGCTCCACCGGCTCGCGCCGGGGCGGGTCGCCCTCGAAGATCAGTTCTGCAGCCGGCTCGTCGCCGTGCCGAAGGTAGGTCGGCAGCGCGGTGGCCACATCGTCGTCGACCGGGCACACCTTGGCCCCGACCAGGGCGTTGACCAGGGAGCTCTTGCCCTGCTTGAACTCGCCCACCACCACGATGTGCACCGACGGATCCGTCAGGGAGCGTTTGGCGGCGGCGAGCCGTCCGGCCAGGTCGTCGCGTCCGTACGCCTCGCACGCGCTCAGGCCCAGGTCGACCACTGCGGCCGCCTGGGTGATCGGGTTCTGGTTGGTGCTCTGGGGTGCCACGGTCATCATGGTGCCTCATCGGGTGGCGGTTGGCGACGGTGCGGCGGGTCAGCGGAGATCCGCTCCGCTGACCCGCCGATGAGCGGGGCCGGGCGACCGGACGGAAGCCCGGCCGGCCGGCACCGGGGCACTACGCCCCCGGGGTGTCGAGGCGGTCCTCCTCGAGCTCGCGGGGTCCGGCGGATGACCCGCCGACGGCCACGTCGAGGTTGGTCGACTCGTCGTTGAAGGAGTCGTTGATCGACTGGTCGTTGAACGAGTCCTCGATGTCCACGTCCACATCGACGTTGGTGGACTGGTCGTTGAAGGAGTCGTTGACCGACTTGTCAATGTTGGTCGACTGGTCGGTGGTGTTGAACGAGTCGGTGGTGTTGAGCGAGTCGTTGACCGACTGGTCGACGGACTGGTCCACGTTGGTCGACTGGTCGCCGAAGTTGATGTTCACGTCGCTCACGTCGCCACCGGTGCCCCCGTCCGCGCTGCTGGTCGCGGTGCCACCGCCCGAGCTGCCACCGGCCCCGCCGCCGAAGCTCCCGCTGCCGCCGTCTCCGGCGATGCCGCCACCGGTCGTAGCCGTGGAGGTGCCGCCGTCGCCGCCGCCGGCGTTGATGTCGAACTGGGCGGCCTGGTTGTCGTCGCCGACGATGGCCTTGTCCACGTCCCCACCGGCCACCAACGAGCCGTCGCCCGCGGTCAGCTTGTCGCCACCGACGTTTTCCAGGCTGGACCCGTCGCCGGTGACCCCGAGCGCGTCGCGCCCGCTGGCGACCGAGCCGCCGGTGGCGGCGACGTTGTCCCCGGCACCCTGCTGGGCCACCCCGCCCTCGGCGGTGGCCGCGTTGAGGTCGCCGTCGCCGATGTTGCCGACGTTACCGTCGCCGACCTGGTTGAGGTTGGTGTTGTCGATGTCAACATCGCCTGCGATGTTGCCGCTGACGTTGACGGAGTTGTCGATGCTGGTGGAGTTGTCGGTGATGTGAGTCGAGTTGTCCTGGTAGTGCTTCTGGGTCACCTGGGTGACCTGCTGCACCGTCTGCGGAGGCGGCACATAGCCACCGGCCGCGCCGCTACCCGCGGTGGCGCCACCGCCGGTGGTGCTCTCGCCACCCGGGTAGGCGCAGCTGTGCACGAGCTGGTTGATGTCGACGCTGCTCAGAATGTCGGCATCGATGCCGTGGGCCGCGAAGGCGCCGTCCGGGTCGGCGAGGAAGTCCTGGGCCTCCTGCTCACTGGAGAAGACCTTCGCGAAGAACTCCTTGAGCTTGTCCAGCAGGGCGGGCGACAGCTCGATGTTACTGGTCATGGGTTCCTCCTTGGCTCGGCCCGGCCGGGAGAGGTCGGGCATGCCATCAGCGTGTGGGGCGCGGCAGGTCGCCGGCATCGGGACCATCCCCCTTGCTAATCTCGGTCATTAGGGGTCTGGCGCCCTCCGGTCGTCGCCCATCCGACAGTTTGTTACCCGATAGGGGACCGTCGGGGGATATCCCCGACGCCGGTCGGCTGACTGACCTGCATACAGTTGGCCCATGACCCCCTCCCGGCCGTTGCGCGACGTCCTCGGCGAGGACGCGGACCGGCTCGCCGGCGACCGGCAGGCGACGCTGGGCGAGGCCGGCCATCCTGACCTTCCCGATGCCCTGGTGGCCGAGGCGATCGTCAGCTACGCCGACACGGCACCCCACGAGATAGCCGAGCACCTCGCACCGTTCGTGAGCGCCCACGGTGCCGTACCGGCCGGGCAGCCGGCAGGTTCCGCGATGGACCTGTCGCACGGTCTTCGCCTGCTCGCCACCGCACCGGCGGGCGTGGACGGCGGTGCGACCGCCGAGCGGCCGGTCGAGGAGGAGCTGGCAGGCGCCGCGGACGTCGACCTGGACCGGCTCGGCGCCGACCACAGCGGGTCAGGCCACACCGACCCGGGCGATGCCAACCCCGACGGGTCGGCGCACGCGGGCATGCAGGCCGAACCGGTAGACCACCCCGCGATCCCGGACTTCGGTGGTGGCGCTGCGGTCGATGCGCGGGAGAGGCCGGACGGGCTCACCGCTACGCAGGCACCGTCGCTGCCGCCGGTCACCGACGGCACGGAGGACGAGCAGTTCCCGCTCGGGTCGGACGTCCCTTTCCTCGACGCCCTCGACGAGCAGGTGGCCGATGGGTCTGAGCCCGACGGTGACGACATCGCGGGTTTCTGACCGCAGCGGCACGGCGAGGGAGACGGTCGCGTTCGGTGGGGATCTCCCGCCAGGCGTCAGGAGTCGGCCGGCAGCAGGTGCCGGAGCGCGGCGACCAGCTCCGCCCGACTGGTCGCCCCCAGCTTCGTGCGGATCCTCGCCACGTGATGCTCGACCGTCTTCGGTGACAGGTAGAGCTGGGCGCCGATCTCCTTGTGGGTGCGTCCGGCCAGCACCAGGCGCGCGACCTCGACCTCCCGGTCGGACAGCCCGCCGGGGGCGGACTCCGGCTCGGCGGCGGGGCTGAGCGCGTCCAGGCTGGCCAGCTCCCGGGCGTGTTCGAGCAGCCGGCGTGCGGCAGCCGAATCCCCGGTGCGGATAGCGGCTTGTCCGGCCAGGCGCGAGGCCTCCCACGGCAGTTGGGCCGCCTCCAGGGCCTCGGCTGCCGTCAGCACCGCGTCCGGATCCACCTGCCCGGCCAGCGCCTTCGCCCACTGTCCCGCGGCAGCGCACTGGGCGCGCTGGCGTGGACCGGCCGGGTCGCACCGGTTCAGGTCCGAGGCGGCGGCGGCCGCGGCGTCAGCGTCCTCGCCGGCGACCGCCACCTGCAGCCGGATCCAGCCAACCGCCACCGTCCACGCTGGTGGCCGGCCGAGGCCGTCCAGGAAACTGTCGAGCGTCTGCAACACCGGGTGCAGTCGGTGGTGCTCCCGCAGCCGCGCCGCGGCCACCAGCAACTCCTCGACGGGCTCCACCTGGAACAGATCCACCGCGCGGCGTGCCAGCACCGGCTCGGCGGCCGTCCAGGCCTGGCGGAGCCGGGCGATGTCCCCGGACCGCCGGGCGATGCCGGCGGCGAGCGTCGCGGCCAGCAGCCGTTCCCGGCCGCCGAGCGGGGCGCGGTCGAGATTCGGCAGCGCCGCCACTGCCGTGTCGAACCTGCCGACCCGCATCCGCGCCCACGCCAGCAGCAGGCGGTGCCGCTCACCGGCGACTGTCCCGCCCAGCCGGCCGGCGAGGGCCCGGTCGAGCAGGTGCTCGGCGGTGGCCACGTCGCCGGCCAGTACCGCCACCACCGCCGCGACCGCGTGAGGGGTGTCCGGCAGCACCACGGCCGGTGGCGCATGTTCCAGCTCCTCGGCGGCTTCGATCAGCAACGGCAGCGCCGCTTCCGGGTCGCCGGCCGCGAGGCAGGCTTCCGCCAGCCGCCGCAGACCGAGCGGCGCCGGGCCTCCGGTGGCGTCGGCGGCGGCGGCGCCGGCGATGATGGCGGCGGCGGAGCGCCCGGTGGCCACCAGTGACGGCACGGCCAGCACCGGGCCGGGCGGCGGGGCCTCCCGCAGCGCGTCACCGGCCCGGTCGGAACGTCCCTGATGGGCGGCGACTGCGCCGGCCACCAGCGAGAGCCGGCCTGCGTCCTCCGGGGTACGCACCCTGGCCTCCAGTTGAACCGGTCGGCCGAGCAGGGCGGCGGCCTCGGCACGGCCGGCTGCGATCGCCTCTTCCTCGGCGCCGGCGTCGCCGGCCAGTTCGTACCAGCTCGCGGCCGCGGCGGGGTCGTCGAACCGCAACCGGTCGCCGGCCGCGGCGTACACCGTGGCGGCGGCCGGGGTGCGTGCCCGGGCAGCGCGCAGGTGCCCGGCGGCGGCCAGCGGATCGGCGCCGGAGTCGACCAGGGCGCGGGCGAGCGCCTCGTGCAGCCGCCGCCGGCCGGATGGCGGCAGGTCGGCCAGCACCGCCTGCGCCACCGCCGGGATCATCCGCTCCCCGCCGGGCACCAGCATGCCGCGGTCGTGCAGTTGCCGCATGGCCGCCGCGAGCGCATCCGGCTCCAGGCCGGTGGCCGTGGCCAGGACCTCGTCGGGAAGCTCCAGCCCGAGTGCGAGGACGCGGGCGAGTTCCGCGGTGGGGGCGGGCATCTGGGCCAGGCGCTGCTGTATCCGCGCCACCAGCGCTGGCGGGCAGCTGTCCGGCGGGTTCGCCGCGAGCATGGCCACCAGCGCCGGTAGGCCGCCGGCGGCCTCCCGCACCCGCGCCACCACCTCCGGCGACGGCGGCCCGCCGGTGACCGCGGTCAGCACGGTGGCGACGCCGTCGTCGTCCCGCGGGCGCAGGGCCTCCACCTGCCCGTCCGCGGCGACCTCCTCGTCGAGCGCGGCGAGTTCCGGCCGGTCGAGGGTGGGCCGGCGGGAGATCGCCATCGGTACGCCCTGCCGGGCAGCGGCGGTCAGCGCGGTGAGAACCTCGGCCGGTAGGCGGTCGGCGTCGTCGACGACCACCAGGTGGCCCTCGTCGCGCGCGGCCGCGAGCAGGGCGGCCGGATGGTCGCCGGCGCCGTCGATCGTGGTGACCGGGACGGTGGCCGCAGCCGCGATCGCGCCGAGGCGGTGCGTCCGCCCGGCTCCGTCCACACCGATGACGACGGTCACGCGGGGGTTCCTCCTGTCGGGGCGCGCTCAGCCTAGCGAGCGCGAGGGCGCCACGGGCGCGGTGCCCGCGCGACCCGCCGGCGCGGCACCGTGGTTACCTGCAGGTAACATTAGATTCCATGGCGGGGCTGCGGCTGCACACGCGGGTGTTCGGTGCGCCCGGTGGGCGTACCGTGGTGGCCCTGCACGGGGTGAAGGGCCACTGTGGGCGGTGGCGGCTGCTCGCCGGGCACCTGCCCGGCACCCGGATGTACGCCCTCGACCTGCGCGGGCACGGCCGGTCCGAATGGTCCCCGCCGTGGACCCTGGAACAGCACGTGGCGGACGTGCTGGCCACCATGGACGCCCTCGGCCTGCCTCGGGCGGATGTGATCGGGCACTCCTTCGGCGGCGCGGTCGCGGTGCACCTGGCCCGGCAGGCGCCGCACCGGGTCGGCCGGATCGTGCTGCTCGATCCGGCGATCGGGCTCGACCCGGTGGTGGCCGGGCAGCGGGCCGAGGTGGAACGCGCGCCACGCAGCTTCGCCGACCCGGACGAGGCGCGCGCCACCCGGTTGGGTACGTGGCCGCCCCTGGCCGACGCGTCGGTGCTCGACGACGAGGTGGCCGACCACCTCGTGCGCGACGCGGACGGCCGGTGGCGCTGGCGGTACGCCCCGGCTGCGGTGGTGACCGCCTACTCGGAGATGGCGCGACCGGCCGTGCTGCCGCCCGCCGGCGCGCCGACGCTGCTCGTGCGCTCCGCCCGGGTGCAGGTGGTGCGCCCGGAACTGGTCGAGGCCTGTCGCGCCGCCACCGACGCCGATGTCACCGTGGTCGACCTGGACTGTTACCACGAGGTGCCGCTGGAACGCCCGGAGCAGGTCTCCGAACTGATGGAGTCGTTCCTGGCTCGCTGAGGCCGGAGCAGCGATCCGGGCTACGGTGCCGGCCCACGATAGGCTGGCGCGGTGCCGGAGCAGCTGACGACCGCCCAGGTGGCGCAGCGCCTCGGGGTCAAGTCCGAGACGGTGTACGCGTACGTCAGCCGCGGCCTGCTGCACCGCACCCACGGGCCGGGCGGTCGGGGCAGCCGGTTCGACGCGGTCGAGGTCGAGCGGCTGGCGGCACGCCGGTCCGGTCGCCGCGGTGGCCCCGGGCCGCAGGTCCGCACCGCCCTGACCCTGATCCGGGATGGCCGGCTCTACTACCGCGGTATCGACGCCACCGTCCTGGCGCGCACCCACGCATTCGAGGCCGTCGCCACCCTGCTGTGGTCAGGGGAGTCCGATCCGGATGTCCGGTTCGAGGCACCGGACGACCTGGTGGCGCAGGCGCGGGCCGCGGCCGCGGCGTTGCCGGAGCGGGCCCGGCTCACCGACCGGTTGCGGGTCGTCGTCACCGCCGCCGCCTGCGCCGATCCGCGGCGGTTCGACACCGCGTCGGTGGTCGCCACCGCCGCCACCGTGCTGGCGGCGATGGTCGACGCCCTGCCACTGCGCGGGTCGGCCCCGCCTGCCGGGAGCACGCTGGCGGCGCGGCTGTGGCCGCGGCTGAGCGACCACCCGCCCCGGCCGGAGGCGGTGGCCGCGCTCAACGCGGCCCTGGTGCTGCTGGCCGACCACGATCTGGCCGCGTCCACGGTGGCGGCCCGGGTGGCCGCCTCCACCCGGGCCGACCCGTACGCGGTGGTGGCGGCCGGACTGGCCGCGTTCGACGGTCCGCTGCACGGTGCGGCCGCCAGCCACGCTCACCGGCTGCTGGCCGACGCGCTCGCCGGTGACCCGGTCGCCGTCTACGCCGAGCGGCTGCGCACCGAGGGGCGGGTGCCGGGCTTCCTGCCGCATGTGCACCGGCTCTATCCGGACGGCGATGTACGCGCGGCCACCCTGCTCGGGCTGCTGCCGGAGGCGCCGGCGGTGCGCGCGGCGGTCGACGGGCTGGCGGCCGCGGCCGGTCCCGACGCCCACCCGTCGATCGAACTGGCGCTGGCCGCGTTCGCGCACGCCGCCGGGATGGGTCCGGACGCAGGCGAGGCCATATTCGCGCTCGCCCGCACTGCCGGGTGGATCGCGCACGCGGCCGAGGAGTACGAGGAGCCGGGCCTGCGGTTCCGGTTCACCGGCAGCTACGCCGGCCCGTCGCCGGGGTGACCGGCCGGCTGCTGTCGCGGGCTGGGCACCGGCTCTGGCGGAGTCGGACCGACGTAGCGGGCGGCGGGACGGATGATCTTGCGGTCCTGGGCCTGTTCCAGGATGTTGGCGCACCAGCCGATGACCCGGCTGGTGGCGAAGGTCGGGGTGAACAGATCGCGGGGGAGCCCGCACTGCTCCATCACCACCCCGGCGTAGAACTCCACATTGGTGTGTAGCGCGCGTCCCGGCTTGAGCTCGGCGAGGGTCGCGAGCGCACGGCGTTCCACCTGCACGGCGAACTCCACCAGATCCCCGCCGATGTCCTCGGCGATGCCGCGCAGCATCTCCGAGCGCGGGTCGGTGGTGCGGTAGACCGGGTGGCCGAAGCCCATGATGCGCTCGCCGGCGAGCACCTTGGTCCGGATCACCTCGTCGATGCGCTCCACCGCCCCGATCTCATCCAGGGTGTCGAGCGCACGGCTCGGCGCGCCGCCGTGCAACGGCCCGGACAGCGAGCCCAGCGCGCCGCCCAGGCAGGCGAACAGGTCGGCACCGGTGGAGGCGATCACCCGGGCGGTGAACGTGGAGGCGTTGTAGCCGTGGTCGATGGTGGAGATCAGGTAGCGCTCGATGGCGCGGGCGATGCGCGGGTCCGGCTCGCTGCCGGTGAGCATGTAGAGGTAGTTGGCCGCGTAGGGCAGGTCGTCGCGCGGTGCCACCGGATCGCGACCGTGTCGCAGCCGGTGCAGGGCGGCGACCAGGGTCGGGGTCAGGGCGCAGGCGGACAGCGCGTCCGCCCGTCGAGCATCGTGGTCGAGGTCGTACAGAGGGCGTACGCCGCGTACCGCGCCGGCCATTGACAATGCGCTGCGCAGCGGGTCCAGCGGACCTCCGCCGGCGCGGGCGATCGGTGCCAGCAATAGCACCAGGTCGGGTGGCAGGTGCCGTAGCGGGGTGACCTCGGCGCTGAAGGCACGCCGCGCGGTGGCGTCGGGAAGCTCGCCGTCGATGAGCAGGCACCAGACATCCTCCATGGTGCACTCGGTGGCGAGGTCGATGGCTGAGTACTGCCGGTAGTGGTAGAAGCCTTCCGCACCGCGGACGTCGCCGATCGCGGTGTCGGTCACGATCACACCGTGCAGCCCACGGGGCACGTCTCGGGGTACGTCGGTCACTGTCACGGTCACGAGCGCCTCCTCCTTCGGTCCGCCCGTAACCTTTATCCATCTGATCTAAATCGTCAACATTGACTAATCAACCTATGCCCTGTTGATCTAGGGATTGTTCACGTGGTTGGATCTTCAACCACGTGAACAATCCCTAGATCAACGGGGAGGCATGGGCGAGCGGCTTGACCAGCACGGTCGCCTGCGCGCCATTCGCCAGCCGGAGCGTCTCGGTGACCCGGTAGCCGCACCGCTGGTAGAACCCGACCGCCGGCCCTTCGTTGGCCACCCACACCCGCGGGTGGGCGGCGGCTGCGTAGTCCTCCACCCGGGCGAGCAGCCGACGACCGATGCCGTGGCCGCGCAGATCGCTACGAACGATCATGCCCATGATCCAGGGCGGTTCGCCCCGGCGCTCCTCGATGTCGTACTCGCCGAGCCCGACCGCGCCGGCCACCTGACCGTGGGCGTCCACCGCGACCCAGGTCACCGGGAGTCCGGCCCGGCCGGCCTCGTGCCGGGTCATGCCGATCCACCAGGACCGGGCCACCGGCTCCGGTGGACGGCCCCACTCGCGCCACCGCAGGTCGCCCACGGGTTCGATCACATCGGGCAGGTCGGCCAGCAGGTGCACCGTGACGGTTCCGGGGGAGGCGGTCACCCGCCGACGCTAACCCCACTCCCTCCCGTCGATCTAGGGATCATTCACGTGATTTGAGATCAAAACACGTGAATAATCCCTAGATCGACGGGGGAAGGGCGGGCCGTCCCTGGATCGCGGGGAAGGGGTGGCAGGATCGACGGGTGCGAGTGGTCGGCGTGGACGCCTGCAAACGCGGCTGGGTGGCGGTGGTGCTCGCCGACGGCCGGTTCGCCGGGGCACACCTGATGGCGACGCTGGCGGAGCTGCTGGACAGCGTGCAGGACGTGCGGGTGGCCGGAGTGGACATGCCGCTCGGGCTGGTCGACCACGGGTGGCGCGACGCCGACGCCGCTGCCGTGGCGGTGCTCGGTCCGCGTCGCAGCAGCCTGTTCCGGGTGCCGCCGCGTCCGGTGTGGGACGAGCCGGACTTCGCCGCCGCGAACACGCGCTGCCGCGAGCTCACCGGCGTGGGCATGAGCCGGCAGGCGTGGGGCCTGGGCGTCAAGCTCCGCGAGGCCAACGACTGCCGCGGCCGCCACTCCGGCCTGCTGTACGAGGTGCACCCCGAGGTGTCCTTCCGGCACCTGTCCGGCAGCCCCCTGCCGTACGCCAAGACCACCTGGAACGGGCAGGCGCTGCGACGTACGCTGCTGCGAGACCACGGCGTCGTCCTGCCCGACGACCTGGGCGTGGCCGGCCGGGCGGCGCCGGACGACGTGCTCGACGCGGCGGTGGCGGCGTGGAGCGCACACCGGATCGCCATCGGCACCGCCGTCAGCTACCCGGACCCGCCGCAGGCCACCGACGACGGCGACCGCATCGCCATCTGGGCCTGACGCGCGCCACCGCGTGCTACCGCAGGACGAGCAGGTCCAGGCTGTCGATGACCGGGCCGGAGGCGGTGCGCGCGGCCGCATGCAGTCGCGCCAGACCGGCGGCGTACTCCGCGTCCGTGATCAGCTGCAGCAGGGTATGCGCTTCCCGGCGCAGCGAGAGCGCGGCCTGCCGCAGCGACGGCGCGGTGACCTGCCGGACCGGCTCCCAGGTGCTGCTGGGGAAGCCCTCGGCGACAAAGGCCGCGGCCACCGCGTCCAGGGACGGGTAGCTGTCCAGCACCCGCACCGCCTCCGGGAGGTAGTCGAACAGCGAGATGCCCTGGTGCCGGCCCGCGAACGCGGACCGGATCAGCACCGGGCCGCCCGGGCGCACCACCCGGCGCAGCTCCCGCGCGGCTGCCCGCAGGTCCGGCACGTGGTGGATGACGGTGGAGATCCAGGCGGCGTCCACATCGGCGTCCGGCAGCGGGATCGCGGCGTCGCTTCCGGCCAGCACCGGCCGGTACGCCGAGCGGGCGCGCATCGCCTCCGATGGCTCGATCGCGACCACGTGCGCGTCGAACCAGTCGGTGAACCTGCGTGCCCAGGCGCCGGTGCCGGACCCGAGGTCCAGCAACCGGATGCCGGGACGGGGAGCCAGATGGCGGGTCACCGCCCGCCGCCACTCGGCCACCCCGTCGTCGGCGAGCTCCCGGGTGGCGGCGAAGGCAGCCGCGTCACGGTCGTCGTATGCGATCCGGGCCACGGACCTGACGGTAGTCGACTGCCGCCACCAGCTGCCGCTGCCTGTCGGACGGCCCGCCTATGGTGTTTGCATGGCGACGTCGGACGACGTGCAGGCGGTGGTGGCGACCCTGCCGGAGGTGGAGGAACGGACCTCGCGTGGCGGGGTGCTGGAGTGGCGGGTCCGGGACAAGCTGTTCGCGTGGGAGCGTCCGCTCCGGTCGGCCGACCGTACCGCGCTCGGCGACGCCGCACCGGACGGGCCGATCCTCGCCGCGCGCGTGCCCGATCTCGGGGCGAAGCAGGCGCTGCTGGCCGACGAGCCGGAGGTCTTCTTCACCACCCCGCACTTCGACGACTATCCGATGGTGCTGGTGCGTCTGGAGCGGATCGCGCCGCCTGACCTGGCCGAACTGCTGGTCGAGGCGTGGCTGGACCGCGCGCCGGCGCGGCTGGCGCGTACCTATCTGGACAGGACGTCTCGGGACACCGACTCTCCAACGGCCCGTCCATCGGGGCCGTTGGACTCTGAACGCGACGGTGGTCGTCGGCCAGAGTAGAGGTATGCCGCACGGCACACGGGCCGTGCGGGCCCCTACCGGAGGAGGTAGCCATGACGCACCAGACGGCCACCCCAGGGCCCGCCGGCACCTGGGTGACCCGCCACCGGAAGCTGACCGCCATCGCGCTCGCCGTGATCGCGGTCGGCCTGGTCGTGACCATGCTCATGCTTGCCTGAGTCGAGAGGCTCTGGTCAGCAGGCCCTGAGCTGGTGAGGACCTCCTCACCGGATCGAGGTGGTACACCCCGACCGGCGAGGAGGTCCTCACGTCAGTGAGGTGCGCCCGGGTCAGGGCTTCACCTCCCGCAGTTCACCGGTCGCCACGTCGTACACGAAGCCGCGCACACTCTCCTTGTGCGGGATGGACAGATCCGCCTGGATTCGCGCCATCGACTGCCGCACGTCCGCGTCGAGATCGCGGAAGGTCTCCACCGCCCAGTCCGGCCGGATGCCGGTGTCGGCCTCGATGTCGGCCCGGAAGGCGTCGTCGCTGAAGGTGAGCATCCCGCAGTCGGTGTGGTGGATCAGGACAACCTCCCGGGTGCCCAGCAGGCGTTGGCTGATGGTCAGGCTTCGCCGCGCGTCGGCGGTCACCGCTCCGCCGGCGTTGCGGATCACGTGGGCGTCGCCCTCGCGCAGGCCCAGCAGGCCGTACACGTTCAGGCGTGCGTCCATGCAGGCCACAATGGCCACCCCGCGGGCAGGGGGCAGCGGCAGATCGCCGGCCTGGAACGAACGGGCGTAGTCGTCGGCATTGGTCAGAAGCTGGTCGGTCACGCTCATGCGGTGGTCTCCTTCGGGGGTCAGGCAGGGTCGGATTACGCGCGGGCGCGTGCGTCCGCCGGAGGTGGACACGTCGTACGTGCCGACCCCGCACCACGTCGTACGTGCCGACCCGGCACGGTGCGCGCCGGAGTGGCGTGCGTACGCGCCATCCATGCGGGGCGCGCGAGTGATGGTCAGCGCGCAGCCGCGGACGCGTGGATCAACAGCGGATGCTGCACACGCGGAGGAAGTCCACGAAGCGGCGCCGGATGAGGCGCAGGCTTCGGTTCATGCACTGCAACGTAGTCCCCTCGGTCGCTCGTGTCCAGCCGCCTGTGGCCGACGACACGTCGCGGGGATAGGTCAGTAGATCTCAGCGACCACCATGCCTGTGGTCATCGACGGCACCTGCCCCACCACCTCACCGTGCGGGTTGAGGACACTGGTCGGGCCCAGCCCGACGCGGCGCTCGTCCCGGGCGCCGGTGACATCCGCCGACACGATCCACATCCCGGTCTCGCGCGCCCGTTCGGCCCGGATGCGATGGTGCCGATGCTGCCAGTGGACCGCCCTGTCCCGGGGCATCATGTTCTGCGACGGCACGAGCAGGAGGCGGGCGCCCTGCACTGCCACGCGTGCGGCAGCCTCACGGAACTGCGTGTCATAGCAGATGTTGATGCCGAACCTGATGCCCTGCATCTCGAACGTCGGGTACGCCTCGCCCTGGTGGAACGGGCCCTCACCCGACGTCAGATGCGTCTTGCGGTAGACGCCCACCAGCTCACCCCGCGTGAGGACGACGGCGGTGTTGAAGTAGCTGCCGCCCTGCTGCTCGATGACCCCGAACACCAGCGTCTGCGTGATGCGTGCCAGCCGCCGCCGCACCTCTGAGAAACGGCCCGAGTGCAGGTTCAGCGCATGACGGCGCACATGGTCAACTTCCATCAGGTAGCCCTGCAGAAAGCACTCCGGGAACACCAGAATGTCCACCTCGCGGGCATCCGGCTGTCCAGCGAAGTCCTTCATGCACGCCAGCGCCGCATCTGGATCGCCCAGAATCTCGGGCGTCTGGCATGCGCCGACCCGCACGGTTCCGCGTTCGCTGCGATGGCGGGAGCGACGGCCCGGCACGGTATGCAGGTACGCGGAGGGCGAAGTCACTTCCCCTGACTCAGCGAGGGCGGTAGACGTCGGCTCGGTGGTCAACGTCGACAACATGCACAGTGCGCGTGCCTTCGTCGATCTGGTAAACGATCCGGTAGGTGCCGCGTCGGGCGCCGTGGCAGCCGGTGAGGGGCCCGAACAGCGGCTTACCGACCCGCCGCGGCTCGGTGGCGAGGGCGGTGTCGCAGAACTCCAGCACGGCCGCGGCGACGGGCGCCGGCAGTCGCTGCGCGAACGCCCGGCGGGCGCCGGCTTGAAGGTCGGAATCGTATCCTACTCCGGTCTGAATTCTGACCAGCCTGCAAGGGCGTTGCAGGCCGACGGGGAGCGTAAGAGGGGACAGGGACTGCCCCGCCTACCAGCCGCGGGCGCGCCACTCCGGCAGCGACGGGCGCTCGGTGCCCAGGGTGCCGTCGTCGCCGTGGCCCGGGTAGAACCAGGTGTCGTCGCTCAGCCGGTCGAACAGCTTCGACTCCACGTCGTTGATCAACGAGGTGAAGCGTTCCGGGTCGCCCTGAGTGTTGCCGACCCCGCCGGGGAACAGCGAGTCGCCGGTGAAAAGGTGGGGGTGACCGGACGGATCCCGGAAGAGCAGGGCGACCGACCCGCGGGTGTGTCCGACCAGCTGGATGACCTCCAGCTCGCACTCACCGACCCGTACCGTGTCGCCGTCGTCGACGGTACGCGTGACCACCGGCAGTGGCGGTGCGTCGGCCGGATGCGCCACCGAGACCGCGCCGGTGGCTTCCACGACCTCCGCCAGCGCCTGATGGTGGTCCCAGTGCTGATGAGTGGTCACCACCGTCGCCAGGCCCGCGTCGCCGACCAGCGCCAGCAGCCGGTCGGCCTCATCCGCGGCGTCGATGAGCAGCTGTTCGCCGCTGCGCCGGCACCGCAGCAGGTACGCGTTGTTGTCCATGGGCCCGACCGAGAGTTTGGTGATCGTCAGGTCCGCCAGTTCCCGCACCTCCGGCGGGCCCCCCGGCGCGACGTGTCCGTTGTAGCTCATCCTCCAGACGATACCGGCCCCGGTGCGGATATTCGGTTCCATGCCGACCCCTGTGGGCCTACCGTGGCAGGCGACGCGTCACGACCGCGGACGGAACGGAGGTGAGCAGCGATGACTGTCCGACACCGGTGCCTGCTCACCGCCCACTCCGACTGACAGAGGTTCCGATGATGCACGATCTCGCGTCCCTGGGATGGGACGACTCCTTCGCCGCTGCCTACGCCGAGCGCGCCACCGCCGGTGCCGACGAGGTGCCGGGCCGGGTGATGCGCGCCGACCGGGGCGTGTGCACCGTGCTGATCGGCGCCGGCACCGCGCGCGCCAGCGTCGCCGGGGCACTGCTGACCGATGCCGGTCGCGATCCGGTCGCGCTGCCCTGCGCCGGTGACTGGGTGGTGGTGCGCACCTGGCCGGACGGGCGCATCTCGGCCGAGGCGGTGCTACCACGCCGCTCGGCGGTGGTGCGGCGTACGGCGGACAAGGACTCCACCGGGCAGGTGCTGGCCGCCAACGTCGACACCGCCGCGGTGGTGGAGCCGATCGACCCGTCGCCCGACCTGAACCGGGTGGAGCGGCTGCTGACGCTGGCCTGGCAGTCCGGGGCCCAGCCGTGCGTGGTGCTGACCAAGGCCGACCTGGCCACCGACCCCGCCACGATCGCGCGGCAGGTCGGCGACGCCGCTGCCGGCGCGCCGGTCTACCCGGTCAGCGCCGAGCGCGGCGAGGGACTGGACGCGCTGCGACCGCATGTGGCGCCCGGACGCACCTGCGCCCTGCTCGGCCCGTCCGGCAGCGGCAAGTCGACGCTGGCCAACGCGCTGGCCGGCACGACGGTCTTGGCCACCCAGCAGGTGCGGCGGGTCGACGGCAAGGGCCGGCACACCACCACGCACCGGGCGCTGGTGCCGCTGCCCGGCGGCGGCGCGGTGCTGGACACCCCGGGGCTTCGGGCGGTCGGGCTGCTCGACGCCGACACCGGGCTGAACCTGGCGTTCACCGACGTCGCGGATCTGGTGCAGCGGTGCCGGTTCACCGACTGTGGCCACGACACCGAGCCCGGGTGCGCGGTGCAGGCCGCCCTCGCCGACGGTGAACTGTCGGTGCGGCGCTGGGATAGCTGGCGCAAGCTGCAGCGCGAGCTCGCCTACGAGGCGCGCCGCAAGGACGCCCGGCTCGCCGCCGAAGAGCGCGCCCGGTGGAAGAGGGTCCAGCGCCAGGGGCGAAGGCGTTCCCGCCCGTAGCAGCGGTGTCGGAGGGCGGGGCTACAGTTGCGCCGTGGCCGACCTACTGACCATCCGGGGCGCCCGGGAGCACAACCTGCGCGATGTCGATCTGGACCTGCCCAGGGAGTCGCTGATCGTGTTCACCGGGCTGTCGGGGTCCGGGAAGTCCAGCCTGGCGTTCGACACGATCTTCGCCGAAGGGCAGCGACGGTACGTCGAGTCCCTGTCGGCATATGCGCGGCAGTTCCTCGGCCAAATGGACAAACCTGACGTCGACTTCATCGAGGGGCTGTCCCCGGCGGTGTCGATCGACCAGAAGTCCACCTCCCGTAACCCCCGCTCCACCGTCGGCACGATCACCGAGGTTTACGACTACCTGCGGCTGTTGTTCGCCCGCATCGGCGAGCCGCACTGCCCCAACTGTGGCCGGCCGATCGCGCGCCAGACCCCGCAGCAGATCGTGGACCGGGTGCTGGCGATGGCACCCGGAACCCGGTTCCAGGTGCTGGCGCCGGTGGTGCGTGGCCGCAAGGGGGAGTACGTCGACCTGTTCGCCGAACTGCAGTCGAAAGGCTACGCGCGGGTGCGGGTCGACGGGGTGGTGCACCAGCTCACCGACGTGCCGAAGCTGAAGAAACAGGAGAAGCACACCATCGAGGTGGTGGTCGACCGGCTCACCGTCAAGGACTCGGCCAAGCAGCGGATGACCGACTCGGTCGAGACCGCGCTGGGTCTGGCCGGCGGGGTGGTGGTGCTGGAGTTCGTGGATCTGCCCGACGACGACGAGCAGCGCGAGCGCACCTTCTCCGAGCACCTGGCCTGCACATACTGCGACCTGAGCTTCGAGGCGATGGAGCCGCGCTCGTTCTCGTTCAACTCGCCGTACGGCGCCTGCCCGGAGTGCAGCGGCCTGGGGACGAAGAAGGAGGTCGACCCGGAGCTGGTGGTGCCGGATCCGGAGAAGTGCCTCAACGACGGCGCCCTGCACCCGTGGTCGGGCGCCCAGACGCTGGACTACTTCCTGCGGCTGCTGGGCGCGCTCGGTGAGCAGGAGGGTTTCGACCTGGACACGCCGTGGCGGGCGTTGTCGCACCGGGCGCAGAAGACGATCCTGTACGGGTCGCAGGACCAGGTGCACGTGCGTTACCGCAACCGGTACGGGCGCACCCGCTCCTACTACACCGGATTCGAGGGCGTGGTGCAGTGGCTGGAGCGGCGCCACGCCGACACCGACTCGGACTGGTCGCGGGACCGGTACGAGGGATACATGCGCGACGTGCCGTGCGCAGCCTGCGGCGGCGCCCGGCTGAAGCCCGAGGTGCTGGCGGTGACCGTGAGCGGGCACAGCATCGCCGAGGTGAGCGCGCTGTCGGTCGGCGAGTGCGCCGCGCTGCTGTCCGGCATGACACTGACCGACCGGCAGAAGCTCATCGCCGAGCAGGTGCTCAAGGAGATCAACGCCCGCCTGCGCTTCCTGGTCGACGTCGGCCTGGACTACCTGTCGCTGGACCGTCCGGCGGCGACCCTGTCCGGTGGGGAGGCGCAGCGCATCCGGTTGGCCACCCAGATCGGTTCCGGCCTGGTCGGGGTGCTCTACGTGCTCGACGAGCCGTCGATCGGGTTGCACCAGCGCGACAACCACCGGCTGCTGGAGACGCTGGTGCGGCTGCGGGACCTGGGCAACATGCTGATCGTGGTGGAGCACGACGAGGACACCATCCGCAGCGCCGATTGGATCGTCGACATCGGCCCTGGTGCGGGCGAGCGCGGTGGGCGGATCGTGCACAGCGGGCCGCTGGCTGAGCTGCTGCCGAAGCAGGAGTCGGCCACCGGGGCATACCTGGCGGGCAGCAAATCGATCCCGGTGCCGGCGACCCGCCGTCCGCAGACCAGGGGCCGGGAGGTGGTGGTCACCGGCGCGCGGGCGAACAACCTGCGCAACCTGACCGTGTCGTTCCCACTGGGCCAGTTGATCGCGGTCACCGGCGTCAGCGGCTCGGGCAAGTCCACGCTGGTCAACGACGTCCTCTACGCGGCGCTGGCCAACCAGGTCAACGGCGCCCGGCTGGTGCCCGGCCGCCACACCCGCCTGACCGGCCTGGAGCACGTCGACAAGGTGGTCGGGGTGGACCAGTCACCGATCGGGCGCACCCCCCGGTCGAACCCGGCGACGTACACCGGGGTGTTCGATCACATCCGCAAGCTGTTCGCTGACACCACCGAGGCGAAGGTGCGCGGGTACGGCCCCGGGCGGTTCTCGTTCAACGTCAAGGGCGGTCGGTGCGAGAACTGCGCCGGCGACGGCACCATCAAGATTGAGATGAACTTCCTGCCGGACGTCTACGTGCCGTGCGAGGTGTGCAAGGGCGCCCGCTACAACCGGGAGACCCTGGAGGTGCACTACAAGGGGCGCACCATCTCCGAGGTGCTGGACATGCCGATCGAGGAAGCCGAGCAGTTCTTCGCCGCGATCCCGCGCATACACCGGCACCTGAAGACGTTGGTCGACGTGGGGCTCGGCTACGTGCGCCTGGGGCAGCCGGCGCCCACCCTGTCCGGGGGCGAGGCGCAGCGGGTCAAGCTCGCCTCGGAGCTGCAGCGACGCTCCACCGGGCGCACGGTGTACGTGCTGGACGAGCCGACCACCGGGCTGCATTTCGACGATATCCACAAGCTGCTGCGGGTGCTGTCCGGGCTGGTCGACAAGGGCAATACCGTGATCATCATCGAGCACAACCTCGACGTGATCAAAACGGCGGACTGGTTGATCGATCTCGGCCCCGAGGGCGGACACCACGGCGGCACGGTGGTGGCGATCGGCACGCCGGAGGAGGTCGCGGAGATCCGGGACAGCCACACCGGCCGGTTCCTGCGCCAGCCGCTCGGCCTGACCGGTGACCCGTCCGGTGCCACCGCCGCGGTGCAGCGGGCCACCAAGGCAAACGGCGCCCGGAACGGCGGCAAGGCCACCCGGTCGCGCGCCGGCCGCGGAGCGTCCCGCACCCTCAGCCGTACGTGAAGCCGCGCAGACTGGTGAACCCCGGTCGTACGGTGGTCGTGGTAACCAGCGTGGCCGGTCCACGGTCACCGACGACACGCCATCCGGGAGGGCCGCCAGTGAGCGCAGAACCAGTCGCAGACACCGCAAGCGAACGACCGGAGTCGCAGGGCCCCACCGGGCGGGGACGGGTCCCGGCGGAGCCGGGAACCACCAGGCGGGGACTGTTCACGGCCGCAGGAGGCCTCGGCGCCGGCGCGCTGCTGGCCGCGTGCGGCGACGACGGCCCCGGCGCACCCGATAACGACCTGCCCGCCGGCGTCATCGCCGAGGTGGACGAGGTGGAGGTCGGCGGCGGCTACATCAACGCCGGTGAGCAGGTGGTGGTCACCCAGCCGAGCGAGGGTGACTTCCGCGGCTTCAGCGCCATCTGCACCCACGAGGGCTGCACGGTCTCCGACATCAGCGACGGCACCATCAACTGTCGTTGCCACGGCAGCCGCTACTCGATCGAGGACGGCGCGGTCGTGCAGGCGGCGTGGGGGGAGACGCCGGAGACCCAGGATCCGCTGCCGCCGGTGGAGGTGGCGGAGGACGACGGGACGATCGTGCGGGGATGAGCACCATCGTGCGGGCGTGAGGACTGTCCGCCGGCGCGGATAGGCTTGCCGCGTGGCGGATCCGTCGAGCTACCGGCCGGCGCCGGGCACCGTCCCGGACGCTCCCGGGGTCTACCGGTTTCGTGACCCGCACGGCCGCGTGATCTACGTCGGTAAGGCGAAGAACCTGCGCAGCCGCGTGAGCTCCTACTTCGGCGACCTGTGGACGCTGCACCCGCGCACCCAGCAGATGCTCACCAGCGCGGCGACGGTCGACTGGGTGACGGTCAACACCGAGGTCGAGGCGCTGCAGCTGGAGTACGCGTGGATCAAGGAGTACGACCCGCGCTTCAACGTCAAGTACCGCGACGATAAGTCGTACCCCTACCTGGCGGTCACCCTCGACGAGGAATACCCGCGGCTGCAGGTGATGCGTGGCGCCAAGCGCAAGGGGGTGCGCTACTTCGGCCCGTACTCGCACGCCTGGGCGATCCGGGAGACATTGGACCTGCTGCTGCGGGTGTTCCCGGCACGCACCTGCTCGGCCGGGGTGTTCCGCCGCGCCGCCCAGATCGGCCGCCCGTGCCTGCTCGGCGACATCGGCAAGTGCGCGGCCCCGTGCGTGGGCCGGGTCGACGCCGAGGAGCACCGCCGCATCGTGGAAGAGTTCTGCGACTTCATGGCCGGGCGCACCGATCACCTGGTGCGGCGGCTGGAACAGCGAATGCATGAGGCGTCGCAGCAGCTCGAGTTCGAGCGTGCCGCGCGGCTGCGGGACGACCTGGCCGCGGTGCGGCGGGCGCTGGAGAAGCAGGCGGTGGTGCTTCCCGACGGCACCGACGCGGACGTGGTCGCGTTCGCCGACGATCCCCTGGAGGCGGCGGTGCAGGTGTTCCATGTGCGTGGCGGGCGGGTCCGCGGCCAGCGCGGCTGGGTGGTGGAGAAGATGGACGACGCCACCACCGGCGACACCGGCCTCGGCCAGCTCGTGCACCATTTCTGCAGCCAGGTGTACGGGGAGTCCTCGGACGTGCCGAGGGAGGTGCTGGTGCCGGCACTTCCGACCGATGCCGGGGCGCTGGCCGACTGGCTGTCGCAGCGCCGGGGCTCGCGGGTGCGGCTGCGAGTGCCGCAGCGTGGCGACAAGAAGGCACTACTGGACACGGTGGCCCGCAACGCCGCCGAGGCGCTGGCCAACCACAAGCTGCGCCGTGCCGGGGACCTGACCGCGCGCAGCCAGGCGCTGGAGGAGATCGCCGGGGCGCTGGGGCTGGACGCCGCGCCGCTGCGCATCGAGTGCTACGACGTGTCGCAGATCCACGGCACCGACGTGGTCGGCAGCATGGTGGTCTTCGAGGACGGCCTGCCGCGCAAGAGCGAGTACCGCCGGTTCACGGTGCGCGCCGACGGCACCGACGACGTGGCGGCGCTGTCGGAGGTGTTGCGCCGCCGGTTCGCGCGGTACGTGGCGGCCCGGTCGGCCGGCGAGCCGTCGCCGGACGACGGCGGGGGTCGGGTCGCCGGGCCGGCGGCCGAGGAGGCGGCGGGTGGCCCGCTGGACCCGGAGACGGGAAAGCCGCGCAGGTTCGCCTACCCGCCGCAGCTGGTGGTGGTCGACGGGGGCGCGCCGCAGGTCAACGCGGCCGCAGCGGTGCTGGCCGACCTCGCGATCACGGAGGTGGCGGTGTGCGGGCTGGCCAAGCGGCTGGAGGAGGTGTGGTTGCCGGACCAGGACGTCCCGGTGATCCTGCCGCGCCAGTCCGAGGGGCTGTACCTGCTGCAGCGGCTGCGTGACGAGGCGCACCGGTTCGCCATCTCGTTCCACCGGCAGCGACGCTCCAAGCGGATGACCGCCTCCGGACTCGACGCGGTGCCGGGCCTGGGGGAGGTGCGCCGCAAGGCGCTGCTGCGCAGGTTCGGGTCGGTCAAGCGGCTGAGCCAGGCCAGCGCCGAGGAGATCGCGCAGGTGCCGGGCATCGGTCCACGTACCGCCGGGGCGATCGTGGCCGCACTGTCGGGTGACGGCGGATCGGCGGCACCGGGCTCATCCGGTGATCCCGACCGCGGTAGTGCGGCGCCGGTGGCGACGGAAGCTGAGATCGCGCAGCAGCCTGACGGCTGACGGATCGTCAACGACCGCCACCGGCCGGTCGATCCCGAGCCGGGTGGCTTCGTCCCGCAGGGCCGCCCGCAGCATGCCCGGCACCGGGCCACCGGCGTGGTCGGGGGCGACCTCGGCCTCCACGACGATCATTCGCGGGCGGGCCCCGGGGCGTCGGTGCAGGCGGGCCGCGACGTGCCCGAGGACCCGGCCGGTGGTGCGTTCCACCGCGGCCCAGTGTCGCAACGACGGTTCCCGCAGGTAACGGAGCGACCCATCCCCAGGGTCTGCCGGCGGTTCCGGTGCCGCGACAGGGTTGCCGGCCGGCTGGCGTCGGCTGTCGAGGCGACCGGCACTGTCGCGGAGCGATGCGAGGGCAGGCGCATCCCCTGGCCGTAGGCGCCGGACGTCGAACGTGGTCGGGGTACGGCACCCCGCTCAGCGAGTTGCCGCTGGCTGAGGTCCGCGCGCCGCCGTAGCCTGCGTAGCGCCCCGGACAGGTCCGCTCGGGTGGCACTCACGCGGTCGAGTCTCGATCGCACGCCGCGGTTGCGCAAGGCCCGGTGGCTCTGCTGTGGACAGCCTGTGGATGACGATTGCTGGGCGTGGAGTACCGGTCGATCAGCTACCGCTCGGCTCGACATGGCGAGCACCTTCATCGGCCGAGCGATCGAGCAGCCGGGGCGATGCCGGTGCCTTCGCAACGTGGTGGCCGCTGGTTTCGAGTACCGTTTTCGTCGTGGATCGTCTGCCCTTGTCGCTGGTTCGCGAGTTCCATGAGGTCTTCGGCCTGGCTGCGGCGGATCGGCCTACGACGCCACCTGGCGATCTTGTCGAAGCACGACAGCGGCTGCTGGAAGAAGAGGTCCGCGAGCTTGCCGACGCGGTCCGCGGCGGGCGTCTCGATGAGGTCGCCCGCGAGCTGGCGGATGTGGTCTACGTTGCCTACGGCACGGCGGTGACCTACGGCATCGACCTCGATGCCGTGTTGCGTGAAGTTCATCGGGCCAACATGAGCAAGCTCGGGCCGGACGGTCGTCCTCTCATCCGGGACGGCAAGGTGCAGAGGGGTGACGGGTTCCGACCTCCGGATGTTGCGGGAGTGCTCGGCCGGCAGCGCGACGGCTGAGTGGCGGCCATCCGGCCGGGGTGGTCGATCTCCCGGGCAGAGGGGTGGCCGGGGCCGGCGAGGTGGTCGGTGGGCCGAGCAGAGTGGTAGCGACCGGGACATGGTGCCGGTCGCCGGCGGCCGATGGCCGGCGAGATCCATGTCAGCCAGCCGACCGCCGGGCGGGCGGGGCGGGGATAGGATGCGGCAAGGGCGCCAGCGGCCGAGCATCGGGGCCGCGCGTGCCCCGACGTGCCGTACGGTCCGGAGGGGCAGGTGCTGTGCGGTCCGGAAGGGGGAACGTGACCGACGACCCGACGAGTGCCGGGGGCGACGGGCCCGCACCGGCCGAGCTGGTGGTGGTGACCGGCGTGTCCGGCGGTGGCCGCAGCACCGTGGCGCGGGCGCTGGAGAACGTCGGTTTCTACGTGGTCGACAACCTGCCGCAGGCCCTGCTGCTGGACATGGCCGAGCTCGCGCACCGGGCCGGTCAGGCGGTCCGTCGGACCGCGATGGTGCTGGACGTGCGCAGCCATGCCTTCTCCGGAGATCTGGTCGGCGGGATCCGGGCGCTGGCGCAGCGGGGCTTTCCCGCAAAGGTGATCTTCGTGGACGCCGACGACGAAGTGCTGATCCGCCGGTTCGAGAGCGTGCGGCGCTCCCACCCGCTGCAGGGCCAGGGGCGGCTGCCGGACGGGATCGCGGCCGAACGTAAGCTGCTGGCCGGTGCACGTGAGATCGCCGACGTGATCATCGACACCAGCCATCTGAACGTGAACCAGCTGCGGGCGCGGGTCGAGGAGCTCTTCTCGGAGGAGGACACCCGACGGCTGCGGGTGACGGTCCTGTCGTTCGGCTTCAAGTACGGCCTGCCGCCGGACGCCGATTTCGTGCTCGACGCCAGGTTCCTGCCCAACCCCCACTGGGTGCCGGAGCTGCGTGACCTGACCGGGCGCGAGGATGAGGTCAGCGGGTACGTGCTCGGCCAGCGCGGTGCAGGCACCTTCGTGGAGACGTTCGCCTGGATGATCAACGCGACCGCCCCGGGGTTCGAACGGGAAGGCAAGCGGTACCTGACCGTCGCGGTCGGGTGCACCGGGGGCAAGCACCGCAGCGTGGCTATCGCCGAGGAGCTGGCGGGCCGGCTGCGCCAGCTACGCGTCCATGCGCACCCGCACCACCGGGACCTGGGGCGCGAATGAGGATCGTCGCGTTCGGAGGAGGCCACGGACTGGGCGCGTGCCTGCGTGGGTTGCGCCGTGGCGCCGCCGCGGCCGAGTCCGCCGCGGCCGCCGAGTCCGCTGCGGCCGCCGAAGCCGCTGCGGCCGCCGAAGCCGCCGGCCCGTGGGAGATCACCGCGGTGGTGACGGTCGGGGACAACGGCGGCTCCAGCGGACGGCTGCGCGGACAACGGGGGGCGTTGCCCCCCGGCGACCTGCGGCAGGCGCTGGTGGCGCTGGCCGCCGACGACCACCACAGCAGCACCACCGCCGCGCTGTTTCAGCACCGCTTCGACGGCACCGACCCGCTGGCCGGGCACGCCGTGGGCAACCTGGTGCTGTGCGGCCTGATGGAACAGCTCGGCGATCCGGTGGCCGCCCTCGCGCACGCCGGCCGGATGGTGCGCGCCGCCGGCCGGGTGCTGCCGATGTCGCGTCAGCCGGTGGCCATCGAGGCCCGGGTACGCGGCGCCGATCCCGACCGCCCCGACGAGCTGGTCACCGTGCGCGGACAGCACGAGGTCGCGGCCAGCACCGGACAGGTGGAGCAGGTGCGGCTGCACCCGCCGGCGCCGGTCGCCTGCGAGGAGGCGATCAGCGCGGTCACCGGGGCGGACTGGCTGGTGTTCGGCCCCGGCAGTTGGTACACCAGCGTGATCCCGCACCTGCTCGTGCCGGACCTGGCCGCGGCGATCCACCGCAGCCGGGCGCGGCGGCTGATCGTGCTCAACCTGACCACCGAGCAGGAGACCGTCGGGATGACCGTCCCGGACCACCTGGCGGCGCTGTCCACCTACGCACCGGACCTGCGGGTCGACGTGGTGCTGGGGGACTCGATCTGGGTAACCGACCCCAAGCCCGCCGCGCATGCGGCAGAATCGCTGGGTGCCCAGTTGGTGCTGGCCCCGGTGGCCACTTCCGGCGCCGAGGCCCGACACGATCCGGACGCACTGGCCGCCGCACTGTTGCCCTTGCTGGCCGCCACTCGTTGAGCACGATGACACAGGCGAGGTGAGCACACAATGGCGATGACCGCAGCGGTCAAGGACGAACTGAGTCGCGTCGACGTAACCAAACCCTGCTGCCGGCGCTCGGAGATGACCGCGCTGTTACGGTTCGCGGGCGGCCTGCACATCGTGTCCGGCAACGTGGTGGTCGAGGCCGACCTGGACACCGGCGCGACCGCGCGCCGGTTGCGCCGCGAGGTCGCTGACGTCTACGGCTACTCCAGCGAGATCCACGTGCTGGCCTCCGGTGGCATCCGCAAGGGCAGCCACTACATCGTGCGGGTGGTCAAGGACGGCGAGGCGCTGGCCCGCCAGACCGGGCTGCTCGACCTGCGGGGACGCCCGGTGCGGGGGCTGCCGCCACATGTGGTCGCCGGCGGTGTCTGCTGCTCCGTGGCGGCCTGGCGGGGCGCGTTCCTGGCCCACGGCTCGTTGACCGAGCCCGGCCGTTCCTGCGCGCTGGAGATCACCTGTCCCGGTCCCGAGTCCGCCCTGGCTCTGGTGGGCGCGGCCCGACGCATCGGCATCACCGCCAAGGCGCGCGAGGTGCGCTCGGTCGACCGGGTGGTGGTCAAGGACGGCGACGCCATCGCCGCACTGCTGACCCGCATCGGCGCCCACTCCAGCGTGCTGACCTGGGAGGAGCGGCGGGTGCGGCGTGAGGTACGGGCCACCGCCAACCGCCTGGCCAACTTCGACGACGCCAACCTGCGCCGCTCGGCCCGGGCGGCGGTGGCCGCGGCCGCCCGGGTGACCCGTGCGCTGGAGATCCTGGGCGACGATGCGCCGGAGCACCTCACCAGCGCCGGGAGGCTGCGACTGGCCAACCGGCAGGCCTCGCTGGAGGAGCTCGGCGCGATGGCCGACCCGCCGCTGACCAAGGACGCGATCGCCGGGCGCATCCGCCGGCTGCTCGCGCTGGCGGACAAGCGCGCCAGGGAGCTCGGCATCCCGGACACCGACTCTTCTGTCACCCCCGAGATGATGAACTGCTGACAAGAGGGATAAGATCACAAGAGGACGGCGACGGGGCCGGAGACGATCAGGTTCACCGGCGAGCAGTGTCTCTGCTGTGGCCGGTTCAAGGAATCCTGGGAGGCGAGAGCTGTGACGATCCGGGTTGGTATCAATGGCTTCGGCCGCATCGGCCGCAACTTCTACCGGGCGGTGCTCGAGTCCGGCGCGGACGTGGAAGTGGTGGCGTTCAACGATCTCGGCGACACCGCCACCTTGGCGCACCTGCTGAAGTACGACAGCATCCTCGGGCGGCTGCCGCAGGAGGTGAAGGCCGACGGTGACGAGGTGTCGGTCGGCGGCAAGCCGATCAAGGCGTTCAGCGAGAAGGACCCGTCGGCGCTGCCCTGGGGGGATCTGGGCGCGGATGTCGTGATCGAGTCGACCGGCCTGTTCACCGACGCCACCAAAGCGCGCGCGCACCTCGACGGGGGTGCCAAGAAGGTGATCATCTCGGCGCCGGCGAAGAACGAGGACCTCACCGTCGTGCTCGGGGTCAACGGCGAGGCGTACGACCCGGCGAAGCACACGGTCATCTCCATGGCCTCCTGCACCACCAACTGCCTCGCCCCGATGGCGAAGGTGCTGCACGACAGCTTCGGCATCCAGCGCGGGCTGATGACCACCGTGCATGCCTACACCGCGGACCAGAACCTGCAGGACGGGCCGCACAAGGACCTGCGCCGGGCGCGGGCGGCGGCGACCAACATCGTGCCCACCACCACCGGGGCGGCCAAGGCGATCGGTCTGGTGCTGCCGGAGCTGTCCGGCAAGCTGGACGGGTACGCGCTGCGGGTGCCGGTGATCACCGGATCTGCGACCGACCTGACGGTCACGCTGAGTCGCGAGACCTCGGTGGAGGAGGTCAACGCCGCGATGAAGGAGGCCGCCGCCGGCGCGATGGCGGGCATCCTCACCTACACCGAGGACCCGCTGGTCTCCAGCGACATCGTCACCGACCCGGCCTCCTGCATCCTGGACGCGGGTATGACCCGGGTGATCGGCGACCAGGTCAAGACGGTCGGCTGGTACGACAACGAGTGGGGTTTCTCCAACCGGATGGTCGACCTGGTCAAGCTCGTCGGCGCGAACCTGTGATCGCCGTGGGGCTCCGCAGCCTCGACGAGCTGCTCGCGCAGGAGGTGCGCGGCCGGCGGGTGCTCGTGCGCGCCGACCTGAACGTGCCCCTCGACAACGGGCGGATCGGCGACGACGGACGGATCCGGGCGGCCCTGCCCACCCTGACGGCGCTGCGCGACGCCGGCGCCGCGGTGGTGGTCTGCTCGCACCTGGGGCGCCCCAAGGGCGAGCCGGACCCGCGCTACAGCCTGGCACCGGTGGCGGTGCGGCTCGGCGAGCTGCTCGGGCAGCAGGTGCGTTTCGCCGCCGACACCGTCGGCGAGTCGGCCCGCGCCACCGTGGAAGGCCTTGCCGGTGGCGAGGTGGCCCTGCTGGAGAACCTGCGGTTCGATCCGGGGGAGACAAGCAAGGACGACGCCGAGCGGGGCGCCTTCGCCGACCGGTTGGCCGCCTTCGGTGACGCGTACGTTGACGACGCATTCGGTGCGGTGCACCGCCGCCACGCCAGCGTGTACGACGTGGCCGCCCGTCTCGACCACTACGCGGGCTGGCTGGTGCTGCGGGAGCTGGACGTGCTGCAGCGGCTCACCGACTCACCGGCCACGCCGTATGTGGTGGTGCTCGGTGGCGCCAAGGTGTCCGACAAGCTGGCCGTCATCGAGGCGCTACTTCCCAAGGTGGATCGTCTGCTGATCGGCGGCGGCATGTGCTTCACCTTCCTGGCGGCGCAGGGGCACGGTGTCGGCACCTCGCTGCTGGAGCAGGACATGGTGGACACCTGCCGCAACCTGCTGTCACGGGCGGGGGACCGGATCGTGCTGCCCAGCGACGTGGTGGTGGCCTCGGCGCTGTCCGCCGACGCCGGTTACTCCACCGTGGAGGTTTCGGCCATCCCCGACGACCGGATGGGACTGGACATCGGCCCGGACAGCGTGGACCGGTTCGAGCAGGCGCTGGCGGGCGCGCAGACCGTGTTCTGGAACGGCCCGATGGGGGTGTTCGAGCTGCCGCCGTTCCGCCACGGCACCGAGTGCATCGCCCGGGCGATCGCCGCGGTGGACGGGTTGACTGTGGTCGGCGGGGGCGACTCGGCGGCCGCGGTGCGGGTGCTGGACCTGGACGAGGAGGCGTTCGACCACATCTCGACCGGTGGGGGAGCCTCATTGGAATACCTGGAGGGCAGGCAACTGCCCGGACTGGTGGCACTGGAGACGCAGTGAGCAGACCGGCACGGCGGCCGTTGATGGCCGGCAACTGGAAGATGAACCTCAACCACCTCGAGGCGATCGCGCTGGTGCAGAAGCTGGCGTTCAGCCTGCCTGAGCGAATCTTCGACGACATCGAGGTGGTCGTACTGCCGCCGTTCACGGCGTTGCGCAGCGTGCAGACGCTGGTCGACGGCGACCGGCTGCAGATCGGCTATGGGGCACAGGACCTGTCGCCGCACTCGCCGGGCGCCTACACCGGCGACGTGTCCGGCAGCATGCTTGCCAAGCTCGGCTGCCGGTATGTGGTGGTCGGCCACTCCGAGCGGCGCGCCCACCACCACGAGGACGACGCCCTGGTCAACGCCAAGGTCAACGCGGCGCTCGGCAACGACCTGGTGCCGATCCTGTGTGTCGGCGAAGGCCTGGAGGTGCGCGAGGCCGGCGACCACGTGCGCCACACCGTCGCGCAGCTGGACGCCGCGCTGGACGGACGCACCGCCGAGCAGGTCGGGAGCATGGTGATCGCCTACGAGCCGGTGTGGGCGATCGGCACCGGCCGCACCGCCACCCCCGATGATGCACAGGAGGTGATCGGGTCGCTGCGGCGGCGGCTGGCCGAGGGCTTCGGCGGCGGCGCCGCCGGGACGGTCCGGCTCCTCTACGGCGGCTCGGTCAAGGCGGCCAACATCACCGGCATCATGGAGCAGCCGGACATCGACGGCGCGCTGGTGGGCGGCGCGAGCCTGGTTGCCGAGGAATTCGTCGGTATCTGCCGATTCGCCGACGCCGCTGAGTAGCCTCGTCGAGACGGTGTGAACCCGTCCGGACAGCCCGCCCCCGCTGGCGACAATTCCCCCGGGGGGTGACATTCAGCCGGGCCGTCTGACGGCTAGAGTGAGCCACTGTGAAGCCCTCGCTGACCCCCCGCGCGCGCACACCCCGACGCGCCGTCACGGCACTGACCGCCACCCTGGCCGCTGCCGCGCTGCTGGCCACCGCTGCGTGCCAGACCGCCGACGCGGGTGACGAGGCCGACCTTCCCGAGCGCGGCGGCACGCTGCAGGTGTCGATGATCGGCTGGCCGCAGATGCTCGACCCCCAGCTCATCGGAGCCGCGGTGGAGGCCAACTTCAGCAAGCTCATCACCCGGACCCTGACCACCTTCCGGGCCGAGGAGGAACGCGCCAGCGAGATCGTGCCCGACCTGGCTACCGACACCGGGCGGCCCAACGCCGACAACACCGTCTGGGACTTCACCATCCGCGACGGCGTGCGGTGGGAGGACGGTGAACCGGTCACCTGCCGTGATCTCAAGTACGGGGTGGAGCGCCGCTTCACCCAGGACCCGGAGCGCCAGAGCGGCTCCACCGTGCCGCGGCG
>SLSW01000326.1 GCA_007130245.1 Micromonosporaceae bacterium | reverse complement strand
GATCGGCTGGGACACCATCTGGCCCGTCGTGCTCGGCCTGGGCCTGGCCCTGGCGGCCCGCCCGGCCACGCGGCGCCACCGGGCGCTGGTCCGGCAGGTGCCCGCGGTGCCGGCCGGTGACGTGGTGGTCGCCGGTGAACGCGCGGTGCTCCTGGCCGGGCACGGGCTGGCCGCCAGCGCCCAGATGGCAAGGCGCGCCGGGCGGGCGGTGGCCGCGGCGGCGCAGACACCCGCGCGGTGGTCGTGCGACCGGCGGGCCCTCCTGGACCGGTTCGAGGCGTGGACCACGCGGCGACGGACCGGAGGGGCGATCGCAGCGCTGGTGGCCGTCGCCCTCCTGCTCACCCTGACCCTTCCCGGTCCGTGACACTCGAGAGACGATCAGCTCTCGCATTTGACCAATGTGGTAGTTGACACGGCTCAACGGAAAGAGCATTCTGAACAAATGTTCAGAACGGACGTTCAGGGTCGAGTGGAGGTGGCCATCGTCGGGGGCGGGCTGGCGGGGATGGCGACGGCGCTGCGACTGCAGGCGGCCGGCCTCTCCACCGTGGTGCTCGAGTCGCACGGGCACGCCGGCGGGTGCGCCGGATACTGGCGGCACAAAGGGTTCTCGTTCGACGTCGGGGCCACCACGCTGGTCGACTTCGAACCCGGTGGCGTCGGTGGGGAACTGCTCGACGCCGTGGGCATGGCGCCGGTGACGGGGGAGCGGCTGCCCGGCTACGAGGCATGGCTGCCCGATCGCCGAGTGACATTGCACAAGGCGACCCGCCTGTGGCACGCCGAGCGGCTGCGAAGCTTCGGCGACGACGACGCACACCGGAAGTTCTGGCGCCTGCTCGACGAGCTGTCGGCGGTGTTCTGGCGGGCCAGCCGCAACGGCATCCGCATGCCCGTCCGCCGCCCTGCCGATGTGTTCCACGACCTCCGGGTGGTGGGGCTGCGCCACCTCCCGCTCGCGCGGCATCTCGCCGACACGGTCGGTGGCGCCCTGCGCCGCTGCGGGCTGCAGGGCGACCGCGCCCTGCGTGGTCTGCTCAGCATGCTGCTCGAGGACACCGTGCACAGCACCGTAGACCGCGCGCCGCTCATCAACGGCGCCCTCGGCATAACGATGCGTGGCGCCGGGCTGGTCCGCCACGACGGCGGTATGCACGGCTTCTGGCGTACCCTGGTGGGTCACTACCGCGGCCTCGGTGGCAAGCTCCGTACGGCCGCAGCGGTGTCCAGAGTCGATGAGAGCCAGTGCGGCTACCGGATCACGACCCGCCGTGGCGTGGTCTCCGCCCGCAGGGTCGTGTTCGCGGTGCCGGCGCCGACCGTGGCGAGGATCGCCCCGACACTACCGGTAACTCGACGCCTGCGCCGTTATGTCGAGCGGGACCGTGAGTACGGCGGTGGCGCGATCGTCGTGTTCCTCGGCGTGCCGGAGTCCGAGGTGGCGGGGCGATCCTTCACCCACCATCAGCTGCTCCAGTGCTACGACACCCGGCTCGGTGACGGCAACAACATGTTCATCTCGGTATCCGCGGCGGGCGACACCGTGAGCGCGCCGGCGGGACACAGGGCTGTCATGATCTCAACGCACACCGCGCTGCGAGACTGGTCCGGCCTCGACGACGAGCAGTACGCGCAACGCAAGAAGGAGCTCGGCGAGCGGCTCGTCTCGTACGCGCACCGGGTATACCCGGCACTCGGCGACCGGGCGGTGGTCTTCGACGTCGGCACCCCGCGCACGTACGAACGATTTACTCTCAGACCGGGCGGCGGCGTCGGCGGCGCACACCTGACCAACCGCAACGCCAACCAGTTCGCCATCCCGCACGACCTCGGCGGCCGGGGGGTTTGGCTCGTCGGTGACACGACCTGGCCGGGGCTGGGCACGGTGGCCTGCGCACTGGCGAGTCGGCTCGTCGCCGAGGGCATCCTCCGTGAACGAGGGAGACATGGATGAGCCAGCCCACCTTGGACGACCTCGGCGGGGACCTGCTCATCACCACGCCGTGGCAACGGCGGATCGCTCTCGCCCGGCCGTTCGCCGGCATCGCGGTCTTCGTCGTGGTCGCGTTGCTGGGCTGGTGGTGGCTCACCCCGCTCGTGGTCTTCGGCATCTTCGTGGCGACGGTCACGGCCACCCACGACGTGGTGCACCGCACGCTGGGGCTGACCGAGCGGCAGACCAGCGTCTGGCTGTTCCTGCTCGGTGTGGTGTTGCTGGAGAGTGGGCACGCATACCAGATGACGCACCGCCAGCACCACCGGTTGTTCCCCAGCCCGGAGGACCCGGAGGGCTATCCGGCGAAGCTCAGCCTCGCCGGTGCGATCTGCTACGGGCCCGTGTTCCTGGCACGACTGTGGCTGTGGTCAGTGGCGAGGGCGGACCGGCGGATCCGGTGCTGTCTGCTCGCCGAGGGGGCCGTGCCGTTCCTCGCGGTCGCCGGTGGCGTCGCGCTGTGGGCCACGACGCCGTACCTGCTAGCGTACGCGGTGATGGCGATCGTCGGCAGCTGGTCGTATTCGCTGTTGACGGTGTATTTGCCGCACTACGACTACGGCGACGATCCGCTGACGCAGACCCGCACCCTGCGCGGCCGGTTGATCCCCGCGCTCTTCCTGGAACTTACCTACCACCTCGAACACCACCTGTACCCGCAGGTTCCGAGCCACAACCTGCCCGAGCTGGCCCGCCGGCTCGAGCCCTACTTCACGCAGGCCGGCGTACGGCCAGTGGCGGTGCCGTGACGGCCAAAAAGGACGTGCGAGAGCGTGTGCTGCGGGCGGCGGTACGGGCACTGGCGAAGGACGGATTCGCCCGGACGACCGCCCGCGGCATTGCGGCGCAGGGTGGGTTCGCCCCTGGCGTCATCTACTACTACTTCACCGACCTCGATGCGTTGTACGCGGCGACGGTCGAGTTCACCAGCCGGGAACGTGAGGCCCGGTATCGGGAGGCGCTGCTCGAGGTGACCGACGCGGTGACACTCGTGGGGCGGATGCGCGAGCTGTACAGCGAGGACGTCGAGTCCGGGCATATCGAGACGATTCAGGAGTTGTTCTCGGGTGCGCGCCCGGGCACCGAGCTGGCCGCCTCGGTAACCGAACAGACCAGACGCTGGGAGCTGCTGGCGGAGGAGGTGATCCGGTCGTTGCTGCGCGGTTCCCCGCTGGCCCGGTTCGTGAACCCGGCCGTGGTGGCGCGCGCCGTCATAGCTCATCACCTGGGCCTACAGACACTGACATACCTCGATGCCGACGAGAACCGGATGGAGGCCCTGCTCGCGGAGGCCGAGCGACTGGCCGCCGCCTACGACAAGTTGCCGCGCGTGCCTCCGCCAACGGCCGGGGACGGGCCGCGCACCCTCCCGTAGCATCAAGGCCATCGTCAGCCATCTCCATAACGATCCTGGCCTGACGACAGGCAACCACGTCGCTCACCAAGTCGCGTCAGCACCCGGAAAACCCAGGGGTGCATTCTGCCGCGCTGGGGGCGGGTCGTCGCGTCCGCCGACACCGACTGAGACCACCGATACTCAGGCGAGGCTGAACTGCTCGGCGTGGACCTGCGCTCGGGGGACATTCAGCTGGCGCAGGCTGCCCAGCACCGCAGTCATCATCGCCGGCGGGCCGCACACGAACACGTCCCGCTCGGTGATGTCGGGCACCAGCGCCTGCAGTTGCGGCGGCGCGAAGGGCGAGTTCTCCGCGCTGGTGCGGCCGGTCAACACGTGCAACTGCGCCCCGCCAGCGTCTGCCAACTCACGTAGCTCGTCGAGCAGCACCGCCTCCGCCTCGGTACGAGCGCGGTACAGCACCACGATGGACCCGGTCCGGTCCGGTGCGCGTACCAGTTCCTCCAGCATTGCCCGGATCGGGGTGATACCTACCCCACCGGCGATGAGTAGGACGTCGTCGCGGGTGCGCTGAACAGTCGTGAAGGCGCCGTACGGACCTTCGGCGAACACCCGGTTGCCGACGGGCACGTGGCGCAGTCCCGCGCTGGTGTCACCGACGGCTTTCGCGGTCAGGCGTAGGCTCTGCCCGTCCGGTGCTGCCGACATCGAGAACGGGTTGGCCCGCCACCAGTGCTGGTGTCCCGGGAAGCGCCAGATGAAGAACTGGCCGGCGCGGGCAGGCAGGCGGTCGAGGTCGCGACCGGTCACCCGCACGGAGACCACATCGTCGGCTTCGGGGGTCACCTCCGCCACCCGCAGCTGGTGACGGGCGTTTCGCCACAGCGGCAACACCACCCGGCCCGCGATCAACGCGGTGATCGCGAACGTCCAGAGCAGCGCCCAGTAGACGGTGGTGGCGGTGGTGGCGGTGAAGGTGTTGGGCTCCATGAGCTGATGCAGCAGCGCCAACACCACCGCGGCGTAGAGCAGCAGGTGGATTGCATGCCACGCCTCATACGACAGGCGCCGCCGCGCGTACTTGGCCGACAGGGCAGCCACCACCACCACGGTCGCAGCAGCGCCGATGCCGAGCATGGCGTCGATGACGCCGGCCAGGCCGACGAACGCCTCCACGACGGTCTGGTCAAACAACCGGGAGTATCCGAGCAGGATGAAGGTCACATGCAGCACCACTGTCCAGAGCAGAGCGAATCCGACCCAGCGGTGCAGGACGGTGAGCCGATCCATGCCGAGTCGACGGTCGAGCCACGGCAACCGGGCTACCAGGGTGAGCTGCAGCATCATCAGGAACGCCGCGTGCAACCCGAAGTACTTGGCGATGTTGAGCAGCGTGTTCCGGCCTTCGACGTAACTGAAGAACATGATCTGCACGAGCAGGAGGTTCGCGACTACCGCGGCGCCCAGCACCCACCGTGCCGTATCGCCTGACGACCGAATTGTCCGAAGCTGGCTGCTCGTTGCCGTCATCGTCGTCCTCCCGGTATCGGCTATCGGGGGAGCATATGACGTCCTGTACTCGTGCGGTCGGGCAGTAGCACCGTCCCGGTGCCAGCATCGAGCAGCTCGTCGGGTGTTCGGGCTCTACCACAATCAATCCATTGTTTACAAATTCCAAGTTGTCTGGCGGCCCGCGCTTTGGTAACGTCCCGAAGAACACTCGTGAACACGGGGGTCGACATCACGAGGGTGGAGGTGGCGGGGGACGGCAATGTAGCCGATCGAAGCGGAGGAGCAGAGGATGACCACGAGTGTCCGTAGTAGCGAGTCCAGCGGAAACTCTCCGGCGGCCGGTGCCGGTGTGCTCGACCGGCCTGAGAGCGACTTCGTGAATGACCTCAACGAGCGGGTCGGCGCGGCACGCCGCTTCGGTGACGACGGCCCCCTCTCGCCGATCATCATCATCGATCCCGGGACCCTGCGCTGACGCGCTACCCGTCACCGGTGGCGGGTGAAGCCAGTGCCGTCCGGGTCGATCTGAGTCCGCCACCGGCGGTGGCGGCTCGGCCAATGAAAGTCGGGCTCGTCGCTATGCCGTGGGGGCTGTCCGACCGCCCCTCGATCCAGTGTGGCCTGCTCAAGTCGACGTTGACCCGGGAGGGACACGAGGTCGACGTCCACTACCTCAACCTGTCGCTGGCGGCGACGCTCGGTGCAGACCTGTACCGCGCCCTGACCAGCATGGGCAATGAGCGGCAATTCATGCTGGGCGAGTGGATGTTCGCAGCCGCGGCGTTCCCGGACGCGCCCAAGGCGGATAACTACCTCGCGGCGCTGCCGGCGGTCGAGGAGTTCTGCAGTTCCTTCGGGCTGACGTTCGATGACCTGGGCCGGCTGCGGGCGCGTGCAATCCCGCAGTGGCTGCAGAGCGTTATGAGTGCGGTCAGCTGGGAGGCGTACGACCTGGTGGGGTTCACCTCGACGTTCGAGCAGCAGGTGGCCGTCCTCGCGGCCGCCCGGCTGCTCAAGCAGGTGGCTCCGCAGGTGCCGGTGGTGGTGGGTGGGGCCAACGTCGACGGCGAGATGGGCCCGGAGTATCTCCGTTGTTTCCATGACCTCGACTACGTCGTCGTCGGCGAGGCGGACGAGAGCTTCCCGCAGATGGTGGCCGACCTCTCCCACGGCGGGACCGCCGACGGCATCCCCGGGGTCTACCGGCGGGACGCCGACGGCACCGTACAGGGTCGGCCCGCTGAGCCGGTCCGTCTGATGGACAGCCTCCCAGTGCCCGACTACTGCGACTATTTCGATACGCTCCACCGGTACGGAGCCAAGCGGGTGCTGGGCGACCGGCCGGTACGGGTGCCGGCCGAGTTCTCCCGTGGCTGCTGGTGGGGCGCCAAGCACCACTGCACCTTCTGCGGGCTGAACGCGCTCGGGATGGACTTTCGCGCGAAGTCTCCGGCGCGTGCGGTTGCGGAGGTGCTCGAGTTCGTGAGCAGCCTGCGGGTGTTGGAAATCGAGGCCGTCGACAACATCATCGACATGCGGTACCTGAAGGAGTTCTGCGACGAGCTGGCGGGTACCGATTACGACCTTTCGCTCTTTTTCGAGATCAAGGCCAACATGTCCAGTGCCCAGGTCGGCGCCCTGCGACGGGCGGGTGTCAAGGGGGTCCAGCCGGGCATCGAGAGCTTGAGCAGTCGCGTGCTAAAGATCATGGACAAGGGCACCGACATGCTGACCAACATCCGGCTACTCAAGGCGGCCCGGCAGCATGACGTCTCGGCTGTCTGGAACCTGCTGACCGGGTTTCCCGGCGAGACCGAGGCCGACTACCTGGAGCAAGCGGAGCTGTTACCACTCTTGCACCACCTGCAGCCGCCGACCGGCTCCGGACAGCTGCGGCTCGACAGGTTCAGCCCTTACTTCGACCGGCCGCCACCGACCTTCCACGACATCGCGCCCTTCCTGGCGTACACGCTGGTGTACCCGGCCGGCGATCTCGACATCCAGAAGATCGCATACTATTTCTCGCACACCAACGCCGAACCGGTGTCCGAGAAGGCGCAGCACGCGCTGCAGCAGGCCGTGGAGCGGTGGCACGAAAGCTGGCGGCAGCGGCGCCGGCCACGACTGTTCTACGCGCGCGGGCCCGGCTTCATCCAAGTCACCGACGAGCGGGGACAGACGTGCACCCGGCAGCGTTTCGACGGCTGGCGCGCCAGCGCCTTCCTCGGCTGCGGAGACTCGCCCCGGACGCCGGCCGCGCTCGCCCGCGAGCTGGCGGCCGCGTCGCCCGATGACGCACCGGCCGGCGCCGAGGTGGAGGCGTTCCTGGACTGGTGCATCGAGGAACGCCTCGCGGTGACCGAGAACGGGCGGTATCTGACCCTGGCGGTACTGGATTCCGGGGTCCCCTGAGCACCGGGCCGGATCGCTGTACCAGGTCAGGAGTCGTGCATGCCCCCGCCGTCCTGACTGGTCTCCTCGACGACCGTGTCGCCCCGCACACGGTACCCGGGATGGCGATCGGGTCGATGTGACAGTACAGATTAACCCGCCCGGGCCGAAGGCCATTCAGGAGCCAGCCCGGTACTTGCTGTGGTTAGTCACCTGTCAGCGGGGCCGGATCGCGGCCGGCGCGACATTCGGCAGCCTTTGGATGATCGGCCCCGCCGTGCTGCCATACCTCCTTGCTCGGGCCGTCGACGATGGATCGGCGGAGCAGGATACCGGAGCGTTGGTTGGTTGGGTGGCCGCCTTGTTCGGCCTTGGCGTCATCAACGCCGTCGAAGTTCGACCATGCCTGGAACGGTGAGGTCTCGGGCAGCAGGTCCCGCACGATCGACAGCCCTTCCGTCTCGTGCGTGAACTGCGACCGCGTCACCTCCACCCAGCGCGAGGTGTCCTGCTGCATCTCCTGCCACCGACCTCACATGCTCGTCGCGTCGCCGCTCGTCGCGAAACCGCCCCGCGGCCGATTCTCGCCGAACCGTGCCACTCGCTCTCATCCTGGCATGTGCGGGCGACGCTGGCGCGCGCGATCGCTGTTACTGACGAGGAGGACGGTCGAGCCGCTGGTGGTGTGGCGCCGCGCCGACGTTCGGACGAAGTACAGGTGTTGAGACCTCGTTCAAGGTCACATACGTGGAGCGCAATGAGGTAGTTGTACGCCGATCAATCGGGGTTCACACTGGGCCCGGTTATCGCCCGCCCGTTGACCACGACCGTCGGTTATGCAAAACTCGTGATCATCCAATCGCCTACCGTCCAATGAGCGCGACCCCGGCGGCGTAGCGTTCTTGTCCGGATGCGACCCGGCTACACCAGATTCCCGAACGCGTGATGATGCGTCTGGCGGAGTGTTCGTCGCTCCCGTGGCGCAACGTGGCAATGGAGGCAGCGCGATGGTGGCACCCCTAGTGATCCCGCTGGCTGCGGTCATCGCTGCCGGTGTCGGCGCCGCGGTGAAGGGCGCCAAGGATATAACCGCTGCTCGATCCATCGCCAAGGACGCCCGCGCGCAGCACGAGAGCGCGTTACACGATCTTGAGACAGCACAAGAGCCCGTTCACGAGCGGGTCGCCGAGTACGGAGCGCAGCAACTCGGAACGGTCAGCAGCACGATCGGACGCTTCGCCGACTGGATCGAGCGTAACCAGAGGGCGGTGAACCGCCTCGGGCACGAGCACGTCGACGGTCTCGAGGTCACCGTGCCTGAGCTGCCGACGATGCGAAGCGAGGTCAAGCAGGCTAAGGGCTGGCTCAAGGGCGGGATCGCGGGCGCGGGAGCTGCCGCGGCCGCCCCGCAGGCGGCACTCATGGGCGTCTCAGCCTTCGCGAGCGCCAGCACGGGAACTGCGATATCGAGCCTTAGTGGGGCCGCGGCAACGAACGCCACGTTGGCGTGGCTCGGCGGAGGGTCGCTCGCTGCCGGCGGCGGCGGAGTGGCTGCCGGGACCGCAGTCCTCGGGCTCGTCGCCGCGGCGCCTGCCGCCTTCGTCGGCGGGATCACCGTGGCCGTCGTCGGATCGAAGCAGAGGACGAGCGCGAGGAAGTACGCCGCAGATGTCAGCGTCGCCTGCGCGAACGTAGGGGCGGCGATCAGCCTGTTGCCGAAGATCACGCAGCGTGTCGAGGAACTGTCCGCAATCCTGGCGGAGCTCGACGCCTGCGCGACGGACGCGATCGACCACCTTGAGGGGTTGACGTTCGATCCCGACGAGCATGCGTCCGACTTCCTTGCGGCGCTGCAACTCGTCCGAGGCATCAGGGAAGTCGTCAATACTCCCGTCCTCGACGCCGAGACCGGGGACCTGACCGCCGTGTCACTTCGCGTTGTCAGGAAGTACCAGTGAGCAGGGCAGTATTCGTCGCGCAGAAGCTTGGTGCCAACGTCAACCCGTTCCAGGTGCTGCAAACGATGCTGGAGGCCGCCGACGGTTGGGTCACCGAGGTTCAGCGGGCCAAGGCCGATCGCGCTGAGATTGCGGCGTGGGAGCACGTTCAGACGGACAAGATCCGCGCCCAGCAAGAGGTTCTGCTCAAGGCGCTCGATCTGACCTTCGACGAGCGGCGCGAGAACTTTCGCCGCCTGTTCGACGGTCTTGACACTGCGATGGCCTCGGGCGACGCAGCCCAGGCAGCCTCGTTCCTTGAGTCGATCACTGACCTGGCGAAGACGAGCCCATTCAAGGAACTCGCGAACGTGGAGATCATCGTCTCCGAGCTGAAGCGACCGGAGCGAGTCTGGGACGTCTGAGCTGAGGGCATTGCACCGCAGCGGCGGACCCCGCCTTCGCAAGCCGCTCGTTCCGTCAGTGGTTCGATGCCCAAGAGTGGTACCGGTCGCCGACGACGCCTTTCAACGAGACCTGCGAGGTGGGCGGTCTCTTCAATGTCGTCGAACAGAGGAAGGATGTTCGGTCTCGGGCGCATGGGCGGCCTATGACAAGCTGGCAACCGAGCCAACCCAGTTCTCATCCTGGCAGCGCAAGCTGGAGGGCAGGACCGCGGCTTTCTTCGGTCGGGCGACCTACAGCTCGTACCAAACCGGCCAGCGTGGTGGGTCGGGCGATGTGAGTGTGAACCAGCTCGCGTGGCCCATCGAAACGGGGGCGGTTCAGGCCTCGTCCATGGCCGTGTCGACCGCATCGTCGGAGACGTCTGGGATCTCGAGACGGTTTAGGATCTTGGACATCCGGAGGTCGGCCTTGACGCTAGCGCGGTGCAGCTTGTACAGCGTATCGCCATACCCGCCCTCGACCTCGGCGAGGCGTGCCTCGAGCGCGAGGATCCGCCGCTCCAACGTCTGCAGAGAAGCCATGTGTCCGGAGGGGGACTTGAACCCCCACGCCCTTTACGGGCACTAGCACCTCAAGCTAGCGCGTCTGCCATTCCGCCACCCGGACCCGGTGACCACCGCACCCGAGCCTGCCGGCGGCAGGCTACAGCCGTGCGGCGGGCTGTTCGGTCCCATACTGTAGCACCGGCGCGACCGATCATGCATGTCGCGCCGGGGTAGCCTGAGCGATGCCCAACGGCCCCTTTGACCGGCTGCGCGAGGTGTGCGGCGACCTGCCGGAAACGGTCGAGGGCGCCACCGTGCACCACCCGAACGTCAACGTACGCGGCAAGTTGTTCGTGATCTAAGGGCAACCAGCTAACGGGAAGGCGATCGCAGCCGCAGCGCGAGCAACGGGAACAGCAGCACCGACAGCGCCGCCGTCCCGACCAGGATGCCGAACCGGATCTCCAGCACCACCGTGGGCACCGGTTTGCGGTCGTCATCCACCCGGTATGCCGCGCGAGCGCAGCCACGCCAGTGCCGCCTGGCCCTGGGCGCGCTGGAACTCGCGGATCCGCGGCAGGTTCGGCGGCGCTGGCTTCCGGGAATCGGCGAGGAAGAAGCCGGCCATCGCCGCCAGCACCGTGGTGACGGCCAGCTGATCGACGCCGCGCGCGGGCGGATGCCGCCGCCACAGCTGTTCCGGATCACCACCGCGGCCCATGACGATGCTCGGCATCGCGAGCAGCAGGTCCAGCCAGCCCGCCCCGGTGCAGGCGTGCGGCCAGTCGACCACCACCACACCGTCGTCGGTGAGCAGCACGTTGTCGGCGCGCAGGTCGGCGTGCAGCAGGGTGTCGCCGGCGGCGGCCGCCGCCCAGCCGGTCTCCAGCTCGGCCAGCCGGTCCAGCCGCTGGCGGGCCCAGGACGGCAGGCCGTCGGCGCCGCCGGGTTCGTCCGCCAGGCGTCGCCAGCCGAGGAAGGCGTCCGCGAACACGTCCTGCACCTGCGGCACCTCCACCGTGGCCGGCGTCAGGTCCGCCGCCAGCCGGGCGGCGGCGCCGAGGTACCGTTCCAGCTCCTCGGCCCGCCACGGTTGCGCGGGCGGGGCGCCGTCGACTGCCTCGGTCATCAGCGCCACCCAGTCGCCGTCGTCGTACGACCACAGCAGCCGGGGTGCCGGCACGTGCGCCGGCAGTGCCGACAGGATGCGCACCTCGGTACGGTGCATGCCCGGTGTGTGCGGGTTGCGGGCGAGGCCGGCGGCCTTGACGAACAGCGACCGCCCGTCGGCCAGCCGCAACACCGAGGCCAGCCCGGGGGAGAATCCGCCGGGCTGGCTGGTCTCCGTGCGCACCGGTGCACCTGCCGCGGTCTCGACCGCGCGGCGCAATCCGGCCGGCAGCTCGCGCCACCGCAGCCGGGTGCCGCCGACGGCCGGGACGCTCACCCGGTCACCACCGCGTCACCAGCGGAGCAGCGCCGCGACGCCGCCGGCGTCGACCAGCGGTGCGGAGTCCTCGGCCGCCAGCATGGTGACCTTGCCGCCGTTGCGGAAAGCCAGCTCGAGCATGCGTTCAGCCAGGTCCGCTTCGTCGATCATGGCGTCCGCGTCGACGCCCGGCGGCACCTCTCCGGCCGGCACGAGCCGGCCGTCCGGGGTACGGCTGCCGGCCCACTGGCCGTCGGCGTGCAGCAGCAGGTGGGCGACCCGCCCTTGCTGCAGCCCGTCGAGGGTCTCGCCGAGCCCCCACGCGCCGGCGTTGGCGGACATCGCCGCGTCGTGGGCTTTCTCGACCAGGTGCCGGCGCCGGCGCTGCCGTGCCGCCTCCAGCGCTGGCTCGACGGTGGCGGCGATCTTCGGGGGCGTCAAGGTGGCCACCGGGTGCGACAGGGTGACCACCTCGGCCTCGGCACCGTGTGGCAGCCCTTCGGTGACCGCCTGCACGAGGTGCGCTTCCCCGGTGATTACCAGGTGTTCCCATTCGCGTTCCTTGCTGAGGGTGGCCAGTCGGGGCCCGACCGTACGCAGGAACCGCAGCAGCTTGTCCTCCTCGCGACGCTCGAACAGGTCCTGCTGCGGCGGGCTGTGCTGGGCCATCGCCGGGTTGGCCGCAGCCGGGCCCTTGAGCTGGCGCGACTCCCCGGTGGTGGGCTCGTAGGCCACCGTGGCTACTTCCTCGACCCAGCCGAAGCGCAGGTCGATCACCCGTACCTCGTCGGCGCTGACCGCCGCCACTCCCGCCGGCCCGGCGGCGCTCCAGGCGGCCACCAGGGGCCGCAGGTGGGCCTGGGGTTCGACGACCACCCGGTCCACCAGCGGCACCTGCAGTGACACCGTGCGCACCTGGCCGTCCGACACGCCCGCGAACAGGGCCCGTCCCTGGCCGGGCGCGGCCGGGTCGAGCAGCCGTTCGAGGTCCAGCCGCAACCGCTCCAGGCGGTCGGTGAATGCCGCGTAGTGCGCGCGGGGCCCGGTTTCCTTCAACCGGTCCTTCTCCTGCGCCAGACTGTGGCGTAGCCGCAGCTCCCACGGCGGCTTTGTGGCGGGTTCGGCACGGGTCTGCGGGTCGAGCGTGACGTAGGCGGAAAGCACACCCACCTCGTCGCTCATCTCAGCCATCGCTCGCAGCGTCGCCTGGTCCAGGGACACGACGGACACCCCCTCCTGTTCCGCGTGATCGACCGACACGACGAGCCTACGTCGCCGGGCGGGCACTTCGCCGGGTCTCCCACCCCGGGCCGTGACAGGCTGACACTGTGGGGACCCCGCTGCTGATCGTGGACGGCGCCAACGTGGTCGGCGCGGTGCCGGACGGATGGTGGCGTGACCGGGCCGGTGCCGCGCTGCGCCTGCGCGACGACCTGGCGCCGGTGGCCGAGGCCGGGTTGGACGATCTGCCACCGCCGCTGGAGGTGGTGCTGGTCGTCGAGGGTGCGGCGGGAGGGATTGACACCGTGCCCGGGGTGCGGGTGATCACCGCGCCCGGGTCCGGCGACGACGCCGTGGTGGAGGTGGTGCGCACCGCCGGTGCCGACCGGCAGTGCACTGTGGTCACGGCGGACCGCGGCTTGCGGGAGCGGGTGGGCGCGCTGGGGGCACGCGTGCGGGGCCCGCAGGCCATTCCGCGCGCCCGGCCGGAACGCTGACAGCCCGCCCCGCCCTACGGCCCGCGCCGGCGTCCCGCGGTCCGCCAGCCAGACTCCGAGGTGTTTTCGCGTTTATCCGCCTCCCCGCCGGCCCGTGTGCGAGATTGAGGGGTGTCAGGTGCCCGGCAACGGGCGTGCAGGCCGGTGAACGTAAACGGGGGGCCCAGAGATGACCACTGCTCGGGAGATCATGCACCAGGGTGCGGAGTGCATCGCGGATAACGAGACGCTGGAGCACGCGGCCCGGCGCATGCGCGATCTCAACGTGGGTGCCCTGCCGATCTGCGGTGAGGATGACCGCCTGCATGGCATCATCACCGACCGTGACATAGTCGTGCGTTGCCTGGCCGAGGGTAAGGACCCGAGGTCGGTGACGGCGCGGGAGTTCGGCAAGGGCGCGCCGATCTGGGTGGAGGCCGACACCGACGTGGACGAGGCGGTGCGGTTGATGGTCGACAACAAGATCCGCCGGCTGCCTGTGATCCACGACCACCGCCTGGTCGGCATGATCAGCGAGGCCGACATCGCTACGCATCTCGGCGAGCACGAGGTCGCGGAGTTCGCTTCGAAGATCTACTCGGCGCCGCCGAGCCGGATCTGATCAGCGCGACGCCGGCTCCCCGGCGCGCGGGTCCAGCCGACCGGTGGCCGGGAACCCCGTGCACCGGACCCGTTCGCATAAGCGTCTATCAGCCGTTCGGCTTGTACTCTCAGCCCGGACGGTTATGATAGAGCGCCTGTACGGCCAGAGACTTCCGACAACTGGCGGAGGGAGGGCCCATGACTGCGACCACGCTGCCGGGCGGCCCGCACATCTCGGAACTGGACCGGCAGGACCCGCACGAGATGCTGCGGGCGCTGGTGGCGCTTCCGGCGCACCACCCGTCCCGGCCGGCCGTGCGCGAGCAGGTGATCGAAGCGTGGCTACCGCTGGCCGAGCACGTGGGACGGCGTTACGCGGGCAAGGGCGAACCACTGCAGGACCTGGTGCAGACCGCCACGGTGGGCCTCATCAAGGCCGTCGACCGGTACGACCCGTGCTACGGCAACGGGTTCGCCGCCTTCGCGGTGCCGACCATCGTCGGTGAGCTCAAACGCTACTTCCGCGACCAGACCTGGGACGTGCACGTGCCCAGGCGCCTGCAGGAGCTGCGGATCGCGGTGGCCCGCTCCACCGACCAGCTGGTCCAGCAGCTGGGCCACCTGCCCACGCCGGCCGAGGTCGCCGACGCGCTGCAGGTGCCCGAACACGAGGTACGCGAGGGCATCGCGGTGGCCGGCGCCTACTCCACCACATCGCTGGACGTGCCCGCCCGCGACAACGGGGGCGAGGCCGGACCGGTGCTCAGCGAGCTGCTCGGCCAGGAGGACGACGCGCTGGCGCGCGCCGAGCTGCGTCTGGCGGCCGCGCCGGCGGTGGCGGCGCTGCCCGAGCGCGACCGGCGGATCCTGCACCTGCGCTTCTTCGGCAACCAGACCCAGGAGCAGATCGCCGAACAGTTGGGCATCTCGCAGATGCACGTGTCCAGGCTGCTGTCGCGCACCCTCGCCACGCTGCGCGACATCCTCAGCGACGACCGCTGAGGCGGGGTGCGCCCGGGGTTAGCCCGCCCCCGCGCCGGGTAAAGAGGGCGGTATGCACGCCACGCACCCGCCCCGGGAACGCACGCCCGCCCAGCTGAGCGAACTCGCCCAGCAGCTCCGCGTCGACGCGGTGCGCTGTTCCGACGCGGCCGGCTCCGGACACCCGACCTCGGCAATGTCCGCGGCGGAGCTGGCCGCGGTGCTGCTGGCGCGGCATCTGCGCTACGACGTCGACCGGCCCGAGCGGGTCGGCAACGACGAGCTGGTGCTGTCCAAAGGGCACGCCTCGCCGCTGCTGTACGCGATGCTGCGGGCCGCCGGTGCGATCACCGAGGCCGAACTGCTGACCTACCGCAAGCTGGGCAGCCGGCTGGAGGGTCACCCCACGCCCCGGCTGCCCTGGGTGAGGATCGCCACCGGCTCGCTCGGCCAGGGCCTACCGGTCGGGGTGGGTGTGGCGATCGCCGGCGCCCACCTGGACCGGCTGCCCTACCGGGTGTGGGTGCTGTGCGGCGACAGCGAGCTCGCCGAGGGCTCGATGTGGGAGGCTTTCGCCCACGCCGGGCACGCCGGGCTGGACAACCTGACCGCCATTGTGGACGTCAACCGGCTCGGCCAGCGCGGTCCCACCCGGCTGGAGTGGGACACCGCCACCTACGCGCAGCGCATCGCCGCGTTCGGCTGGCACACCATCGAGATCGACGGGCACGACCCGGCCGCCATCGACTCGGCGTACGCTGAGGCGGCGGCCACCAGCGGCGCACCGACCGCGATCCTGGCCCGGACCTGGAAGGGCCGCGGCGCGCCGGAGATCGAGGACCGCAACGGCTACCACGGCAAACCGCTGCCGGACGCCGACGAGGTCATCGCCGGGCTGGGAGGAGTGCGGCACGAGAGCGTCCAGGTGTCTTCCCCCGACGCCGAGCGCACCCGGCACCGGTCCGCCACCACGACATCCTCGCCGCCGCGCTGGGACACCGGCGACACCGTGCCCACCCGGGACGCGTTCGGCACGGCGCTGGCGGCGCTGGCCGACGCCGACGGCGAGATCGTCGCGCTCGACGGCGAGGTGTCAGACTCCACCCGCAGCGGCATGGTCGCCGAGGCCCACCCGCACCGGTTCTTCCAGTTCTACATCGCCGAACAGCAGATGGTCGCCGCCGCGGTCGGGATGGCCACCCGCGGATGGAAACCGTACCTGGCGACCTTCGGTGCGTTTCTCACCCGTGCCCATGACTTCCTGCGCATGGCCGCGGTCAGCCGCGCCGACCTGCGCGTGGTCGGTTCCCACGCGGGCGTGGCCATCGGCGAGGACGGCCCGTCGCAGATGGGGCTGGAGGACCTGGCGATGTTCCGGGCGGTGCACGGCAGCACCGTGCTGCATCCGTGCGACGCTAACCAGACAGCGGCCCTGGTGGGCGAGATGGCCGCCCGACCGGGCATCTGCTACCTGCGCACCAACCGCGGCGGCACCCCGGTCATCTACGAGCCGGGGCAGCGGTTCCCGATCGGCGGCAGCCGGGTGCTACGCAGCTCACCCCACGACACGGTGACGCTGGTGGCCGTCGGCGTGACAGTGCACGAGGCGTTGGCGGCCGCCGACCGGTTGGCATCGCGCGGGACGACTGCCCGGGTGATCGACTGCTACTCGGTCAAGCCGATCGACGCCGACACGCTGCACTGGGCCGCCCGCGAGACCGGGGCGCTGGTCACAGTGGAGGACCACTGGCCCGAAGGAGGGCTCGGCGACGCGGTGCTCGCGGCGTTCGCCGACGGCGCGGCACTGCCGCGGGTGCGCAAACTGGCAGTACGGCAGATGCCGGCCTCGGCCACCCCGGCACAGCAGTTGCACGCCGCTGGCGTGGACGCCGACGCCATCGTGGCGGCGGCCGGCGCGCTGGCCGACGACTGACACCGCGAGGCGTGCCAGACTCGGCGACATGACCCAGGAGACCGAACGGCAGCGCTGGCAGCGCAACTTCGTCGAGCTGCTGCAGGAACTGCGGGTGGTGCAGACCGGCGTCCAGATCCTGTTCGCGTTCCTGCTCATCCTCGCCTACACCCCCGGGTTCGCCAGCGTGGACCGGTTCGCGCTGGTGGTCTACCTGGTGGCGCTGCTGTCGGCGGCCGCCGCCGCGGCGTTGATCATCGCGCCGGTGGCCCACCACCGGATGCTGTTCCGGCGCGGGCAGAAACCAAGGCTGGTGCGCTACGCCAGTCGCATGACCTTCGCCGGACTCATGCTGGTCATGGTCTCGATGGTCAGCGTGGTGCTGCTGGCCACCGACGCGCTGGTGCCGCGGACGGTGGCGATCACGCTCGCGGCGGTCACTGGCCTAATTTTTGTCACCCTGTGGGGCGTCATGCCGGTGCTGCACCGGCGCGCCATCGGTGCAGCGGAGCCAGACGCTTAGACTCGTCCGGGCGCGGGTAGCACCACCATGTGGAGATGAGGTCCCAACGTCGCAGCGCCCGCGGCACGGTCGGGCACCCGTACAGTGCGCTGAACCTGCGGCTGGCGCTGGCCATCTTCGGGCTGGTGTCCTGCGCGGCACTGGCGGTGGTCTCGTGGCAGGTGGGGCTGCCGGTGCTGGCGGTGATCCTCGCCGTGCTGGCGGTGGTCGCGGCGGTGGACATCGTGGTGATCCAGCGCCGCCGGGCGGCGCGGCGCCGCGAGCAACCGGGGGTCAAGCGCTCGCTGTTCGAGTGAGCGCCGACGGGCACAGCTGGCGGTACTCCATCTCCAGCCGTGGCGCCACCCTCTCCCACGCGTAACACTGGCGGACCCGATCGCGCGCGGCGGCGGAGTAGCCGAGGCGGCGCACCGAGTCGCCCAGCACCCCGCGCACCGCCCGCGCCAGCGCCGCCGGGTCCCGCGGCGGCACCAGCGCCCCGGTGACGCGGTCGACCACGGTGTCACGCAAGCCGCCGACCGCCGTGGCCACCACCGGTACGCCGCAGGCCATCGCCTCCACCGCCGGCAGCCCGAACGCCTCGTACCACGGCGCGCACACCACCAGATCCGCCCACCGGTACCAGTCGGGCATCTGTTCCCGCCGCACCCCGTCGACCAGGCGCATCCGCGGGCCCACGCCGCACGCCTCGGCCAGTTCCTGCAGCCGGCGGGCACGCGGATCCGCCACGGCCGATCCCGGTGGGCCGCCGACGATAGCCAGCTCGGCTCCCGGCAGCTGCGCCAACGCGCGGATCACGTCGGAAAGACCCTTGTGCTCGTCCAGCCCGTCGAGGCTGCCGACGGTCAGGATCCGCCTGCCACCGCGTGGTGCGCTCGGGCGGGGGGTGAAGATGCGCGGGTCTACGCCGGCCGGGATCAGGCTCATGCGCTGGCGGGCCACGCCGAGCCGCACCAGCTCGTCCAACCCCGCCCGGGTCTGGGTGATGACCCGGTCGACCGCCTGGGCCAGCTTCCGTTCCATGCCCACCCGGCAACTCGGGCTCGGATCGGCGGCTCCCAGATGCCGGCGCCGGGCCATCCCGACCTCGTGAAAGGTCAGCGCCACCGGCACGCCCGCCTGCTGACCGGCGGTGGTGGCCGCCAGCCCGCTCAGCCAGTCGTGGGCGTGCACCAGGTCCGGCTCCCAGCCGCGGCGACGCCAGCGCGACACGAGCCGCTGGCCGAAGGCGCTGGTGTGCGGCAGTCGGGCGTCATCGGCCACCGTCCCGGTGGGACCGGCGCGGATGTGCTCCACCGGGACCCCGTCGGCCAGCTGGTGGGTACCAGAGCCGTCGGCGCGGGTGTATAGGCGCACGTCGTGGCCAGCGTGCCAGAGCACGGTGGCCAGCTCCGCCAGCTGTCCGGCGTGGCTGCCACCGCACGCCTGACCGGCCAGACCGCGCGGGCTGGCCTGCTCGCAGACGATTGCCAACCGCATGCCGGCCTCCGGCGTGTGTGGTGGGGTCGGTATAAGATGGCCGGCGTCTGTTACCCGTGACAGACGGTTTCCAAACCGTTGCGCGTTCGATAGCGGTGGGCTGATTAGGCGCACTGAGCGGTGGGTAGTAACGAGCGCACCCACACCTTGATACCAGCTGACCTTATATGACACAGTTTCCGCTGAACTACGAGATCACGCACCGGTTTCCCATCGCGGTGCTGCACCTGCGTGGGCAACTGACCCCCGCCGACACCCACCTGGCGCGCGCGGCGCTGCTGGAGGCGCTGGCCCAGGAGCCGACCTCGGTGGTCGTGGACCTGTCCGGCATCACCGGTGCGGACGCGCACGCGCTGCGGGTGCTGACCGACGTGGCGCAGACCGCGCGCCGGTGGCCCGGCGCCGCAGTGTTGCTGTGCGCGCCGACGCCAGCGGTCGCCGACGCGCTGCGCCGCGCCGAGGTGATCCCGGCGCTGATCGCGCACGCCACCTGCGCCGACGCGCTGGCCGCCGCCGCCGGCGACCCGGTGCCACCCCGGATCTACCGCCGCCTGGAGCCCACCGCCGAGGCGCCGCGCACCGGGCGGGCGCTGGCGGGGTACGCCTGCTGGCAGTGGGGCCTGCCGGAGCAGACGACGCCCGCGCAGATCCTGGCCTCGGAGCTGATCGCCAATGCCGTACGCCACGCCCGCACACCAGTGGGCTTCGCCCTCTCGCTGCGGGATCAGCGGCTGCGGCTGTCGGTGCTGGACGGGGTTTCCCGGCCGGCGCGCATGCGCACGCCCACCGAGCTCGACGAGCAGGGTCGCGGTCTGCTGATCGTCGACGCGGTCTCGGACGGCTGGGGAAGCATGCCGCTGGGCACCGGCAAGGTGGTCTGGGCCGAGGTGCCCACGCGTTCACCCGCCACCACCTGAGCCGGGCAAGCGGGTGGCCCTGCCGGGGTTTGACACGCCGAACGACCGGAAACGGTCCAGGGGAGAGGTGTCAGCCACGCCGCGGGGGAGAGCATGGACGGCCTACGGATCGAAACCTGGCAAGAGCAAGCGACGACCTGGTGTCAGCTCCGGGGGGAGCTGGACATGTCCTCGTCACCTGAGTTGCACACGGCGCTGTCGAAGGCGCTCACCGCTGACCCGAGCGAACTGGTCGTCGACATCACCGGGGTACGTTTCCTCGACTGCACCGCGGTCGGGATCCTGCTGAAGGCCCGCACCGAGGCCGGCGGGCGTGGCTGCGGAATGCGGCTCAGTGGTGCGTCCGGCATCGTGCTGGAGGTCCTGGAGATCGCCGGTGTCGCCAAACGCCTCGGCGTCTACGCCGAGACCGCAGAGGTGTCTCACAGGCAGGCCTCGCCGGAGCTGGTCAACTCGATGCTGGACGCGGTTTCGCAGCTGCCGCCGGGAAGTCCCGAGCACACCCAGATCCGTACCCGGATCGTGTCGTCGTGCGCGCCGTACGCCAGCGCGCTGGCGCGCCGGTTCGCCCACCGCGGCGAACCGCTCGACGACCTGAACCAGGTCGCGATGGTCGGGCTGCTCAAGGCGGTCGACGGCTACGATCCGCACCGGGGTCGCGAATTCATCGCCTACGCCACGCCGACCATCCTCGGCGAGCTTCGGCGCCACTTCCGCGACCAGGCCTGGTCGATGACGGTGCCGCGCCGCTACAAGGAGATGCGCATGCAGGTCAACTCGGCCCGGGAACAGCTGTCCCAGCGGCTCGGGCGTTCGCCGAGCGTGGCCGAGCTGGCCGAGCAGCTCGGCGTGGAACCGGCGCAGGTGCTCGAGGCGATCGAGGCGGCGCAGGCCTACCAGTCGATGTCGCTGTTCACGCCGCTGGGTGACGACGACCGGGCCACTATCGCCGACACGGTCGGTACCACCGATCGGGACCTGGACGCGGTCGAGGACCGTAGCGCCCTGTCGGTGATGCTGTCGCACCTGCCCGAACGCGAGCAGCGCATCGTGATCATGCGCTTCTACGGCAACATGACCCAGTCGCAGATCGCCGAGGAGATCGGCGTGTCGCAGATGCACGTGTCCCGGCTGCTCAAAGGGGCGCTGGGGCAGCTGCGCGAGGAGTTGGTCAGCGAGGGCTGACGCAAGCCAATGGTCAGCGAGGGCTGACGCAAGCCAATGGTCAGCGAGGGCTGACGCAAGCCAATGGTCAGCGAGGGCTGACGCAAGCCAATGGTCAGCGAGGG
>SLSW01000144.1 GCA_007130245.1 Micromonosporaceae bacterium | reverse complement strand
GTGGCCTTCATGGAGAGAAACGCTATGGCCGACACGCCCGACGTATGTCCAGTTGGGACCTACCGGACGAAATTCCGCCGCTCGCAAACTGTCCGATTACGGCATCACCAGCCTGCAGCAGGTGGCCGATCGTTCGAAGCAGGAGTTCCTGGCCATCCACAGCGTCGGACCCAGGGCGATCGCCATCCTCGGTGAGGCGCTGGGGCCTCAGGTTTGGACTACCAGGACTACTAACCCGCCTCGACGTGCTCGCCCGCCCACTTCCGCCAGGTGAGCTCCCCGGGTAATATCCATTCAGGCTTGTGGCCGGTTGGGACCGGCGAGATGCTGGGGTGGCGCGCCAGGTACTTGTTGATGTTGGTTTGTAGAGTGCTGACGTGTGCGATCTCGACGCTTGGAGCCGTGAGCAGTTGCTGGCTGCTCTGGCCGAGCGCGACGCGGTGATCGAGGTGTTGCAGGCTGAGATCGAGGCGCTCAAGCGGCGGGCGGGGATGGATTCGTCGAACTCGTCGATGCCGCCGGGTTCGGATCCGCCGGCGGCGCGGGCCAAATTGGTGTGAGCCTAGTCGTCGAGCGCCTTGGCCTGGGGGCTCGGGTTCGGCGGCGGAATCGGCGGCGTTCTCCGGCGTGCTCTGCACCTATGGCGGTCACTCACGGTTGGTAGATACGACGTCGGGTAGCTACCAGCTCGGCGTGGTCGGTGCATCAGCGGCCTCACCTCGAATCTTGGTCAGGAACTCGAACTGCAGATCGTCGGTATGCCTGGAACTCGCCGCTGACGAAGATTGGCCCATCGCGCCTGCAGGTGCCGGCGGATCACCGGCACGGTAAGCAGGTGGAAAGCGTTTGGGGCAGCACGTCCTGAAGCTCACAGCCTGGTCAGCGAGGCCAGTCGATCCGTTCGCGTCGAACCTTCCGTACGGGCAGTAGTGTGTCAGGCAACGTTTGCTTCATCGTGCTCAGTGTCGGGCGTATCCGTCGCCTCCTCGGCCGATGTGTTCGTGCTGCGGCCGAGCAAGGCAGTCGCGCCCAGAGCGATGGCCAGTACCGCCAGTGCAAGCAGCGTTCCGGTCAAGGGCCAGGTCATCGCCAGGACCGCGCCGAATACCGCGGCCGCGAGCCCGGAGGCGAGGTTGTAAATGGAGCTAACGCTCGCGTTGACCGTCGTGTGACGGGATTTCGGGAAAGCGGTTCCGACCAGGACAAAGGCGATGATGTACATCGGCGTGAGTGCGGCGCCCACGAGCAGGCTTCCCAGCACGACCATGGGAACGTTAGTGCTGATCGCTACTAAGGCAACGCCCGAGGCGAGGAGAACGACCGCGCAGAAGTAGCGCTGCCACATCAGGGGCTGCCGGGTTGGCAGGCGGCCATAGATTAGTCCGGCCATTATTCCCCCTATCGACGCCAGCGCCATGAGCACCCCGGCGAATTCCACGTAGAAGCGTTCGAGCGCCCATGCCGGAAAGCCCACACTCAGCGCTCCCATTGCGATACCCAGAGCGGCCATCGGTATCAGAACCGCGATACCGTTACGCGACAGTAATAGGCGGAGCACGCCTGGCCCGCGGGTGCCGCTCCGCTTTCCTGCTGGTCGGCTGCCCTGGATGACACGGTTGGCGCCGAGCAGGTTGATGTTGTGCTGGAACCACACCGTGCCGACGAGAGCGCACAGCCCACCGGCCACGACCGCCCAGTGTGCCCCGCTTACGAGCCAAATTCCGGAGGTCAATAGCGGCGCGACGACGAAGGTGCCCTCCTCGATGACCGAGTCGAGCGAATGCAACCGGGTGTTCTCATCGCTGTCTCTTGCGATCTCCGTCCACACCGTCCGCAACACCGCGCTGTTCGGCGGTGCCACTACCGCGGCGAAAACGATGACAACCAATGTTGTCGGCAGAAGCTGCGGGTGGCCGCTCACCGCGAGCGCGGCCGCGCCGGCCGCGGCTGCTGTGAATGCGAATGCCATCGGGACCAGCAAGCGGCGGGCGCCGAACCGGTCGATCATCGCGCCCTTGTACGGACCGCTGACCGCAGCACCGAGCAGGAAGGCGGTGAACGAGGCGCCCGCCAGGCCCAACTCGCGCTGGCTAGTGAACACCGCGATCATTCCGAAGGGGACCATGCCTGCCGCGAGCCTGCCGATAGTCACCGCGGCGATGATCGAGGTGATCCGCGGGTCGGTAAGCAATGCCCGGTAAGTCAACCGTGCCTGCTGCTGGGTCACTGATGGATCCTCTCATGGGTAGTGGTTTTGCAGCCGGTCCAATCAACGACCGTGCTTACCGCCCGATCGATGGCCGAGTCTGGCACACCGGTGTCAAGTTCGAAATTCTCCACAATCAATGCCTCGCCGCGGCGGCGCAGTGCGACGCGTCCGACGATGGCGTCACCAACCAGGATCGGCATGCCGAAGTATCCGAACCTCCGCTTCGCTGCAGGCTTGTAGGCCTCGAGACGGTAGTCCTTGCCGAACAGGCGGTGTAGCCGCTCCCGGCTCCATACCAACGAGTCGAACGGTGACAACGGTGTCACAGCGTCGTCCTCGATCTTCGCATCAGGCTCTGCGAGCGGTGACAGCCATGCCGGTTCGCGCCAGCCCTGCACCTCAGCCCGTTCAAGACCGAGCGCCTCCAGACCGAGGCCCGCCTCCGTCGGTCGCAACCGGAAGTAGTCCGCGACGTCTTTCGTGGTGGCAACCCCGAGCGCGTCCACCGACCAGCGGCACAGTTTCCGCACGCACTCAGCATCGGTCATCTCGATGCTGCGGATCTGCTCGGGTATGACCCGCTCGGGCAGTGAGTACACCCGCTGCCACCGGTCGCGCTCGACGCAAACCGCCCCACCGGTGGCCGCGAGCCATTCCAGCGCCCACCGGTATGGTGAATCGCGCTCCCAGCCGGTTCCGGTGCTGCGGCCGAAGTCACTTGGCCGCACCTGACCCTCGGCCTCCAGGCGGCCGCGTACCTGCGCCACAGCGGCTGCATCCACGTCAGGCCCGCGCCAGCCGTGTGCGCGGGTTCGTCGGCGGCGAAACTCGAACGCGGGCCACAGCTGCCATGTGATAAGTGACAGGGCGTGTGCCATCCCCTCAAACGAGATCGAGGTGCCAGCGGTCCCGACCCGCAGCACGTCGTCGCGGGGCGTGCCGCGGCTGAGAAAGACGAGCTCATGTGACCGGCGTACGGCTGACATCGAGTCGATCTGGACGCATCCCAACTTGGCCAGCACCTGGGCGGGGGTAAAGGCGGTGGCGCCCGCCGAGTGCAGGCCCTGCGCGGCTACCGCGATCCGCCGAGCCTGCGTGTTTGTCAGTGAGGCGGTCATGACATCCGTAGGGACTCGGGTCCCAGCAGCACCATCCGGGCGATCTCCTGCGATCGGCGGATGCTGACCTCGGTCCGGGGATGTATAGCCAGGCTGAACCCGGTCGCCGCTAGCCGTTTGAGAGACGCGCTGGTGAGCACGCTCGTTACGACGCCAAGTTCCGGCAGCTCCTCGCTGGCGAACACCATCAGCGACAGCGGTTCATAGTCCTCGGGCAGCCAGCCAAGGCGCCACTCGACGCTGCCTTGCCCGTTGGGGATGAACATGTTTCCCCAGCCGTCGCCGTCGCGGAACTGGTAGAGGTGCAGCCACGGTGGACGGTCCATGACGAGACCAGTGCCGCTGCGCAGCCATACCTCCGCCTTTCCGGCAGCCGTGACGGAGGCGTCCACGTCATCGGCGGAAATCTCAATCTGCGGTAGCGGGGTCAGCGTTACGTCGATCGGGCTACAGATCCGCCACCCCAACCGCTGACCCAGCACCCATGGTGCGCAGAACTCGGGCTGGCGCGCTGAGCGTACATACCGAAAGTTGTCGCGATAGAGGCGCTCGCGTTCCTTCGCGGACTCGAGGTCGACAGATTTCTGTTGCGGAAGAAGCGCCCACGGATGCACACTTACGAACCTCATGCGTAGCCAGCTACCTTTCCGACGGTACGTCGCCGGTCGAGCTTCTCGACCGGCGACGTACCACGCCTCAATCCATCACCCAGCCGAGCCTACCGAGCTGTCCACTATATTCAAGGCGTCCACGTCAACGTTGTCGAGGCTGACACGGTCGGTGTCGAACAGCGAGACGCTGCAGGGTCCGTAGCCGACTGGGATGTCCTTGAGAACCGGCGCACCGCTGCCGTCGCTGCTCAGATCGACGTTCTCCGTCTCGATCACCGTGATGGCGTGCGGCATGCTGCCGGGTTTCCCGGCGTGCAGCACGGTGCCACGTGAGAACCCGGCCGCGTAGATCGTGAAATCTCTTTCGTCGACCGTGATGCCGCGGGGGGATGGTCCTGTCGGGAGATAGCGGGTGACGTCAAAACTTTCGAGGTCGATCACCGCGATTACTGATTCGCGTTCCAGAGTGACCAGAGCGAACCGGTTGTCAGGCGAGAAGGCGACGGCTCGGCCGCCTTGGCTCTTGACCGAAATTCGTTGGGTCATCTTGTCAGTAGCCAGCTCGATCACTGGTACGTAGTCGGTGGAGTTGCACGCGACCAGCGCGTACCGGCCCTGCCGGTCGACATTGAGGCTGTACGGGTGGGAGTTCTCTTCGATGCGAATCCTGGCCACCTCGCGGATCTGGCTGGCGTTTCCCTCTCTGAGCCCGGAGATGTCGATCTTCGCAACGTATCCTGATCCCCAGATGCATACGTATGCCATATCACCGACGATAGCCATATGCCGGGGATCCCGACCGACGGCGATCTGGGTCAGCTCCTCGCGCGACTCCAGGTCCACTACCGACACCGTGTTGGAGCCCGAGTTTGACACGAGCATGTACCGATCGCCGGAAACTACGCCAAGACCGCGCGGGCCGGAGCCGACCTGGATGCGCGCCACCTCGCGATGCGTCAACGCGTCGATCTCTGAGACTGAGTTGGTTGAGGTGTTCGAGACGAAACCCCGTCCGTCGCGGGTGAACTTGACGCTGCCGCGAGGAGCATTCCCAATCGGCACCGTCGCCACGGTTTTGTAGCTGCCCGCCTCCTTGCGGATGACGGAGATTTGGCCGGAGTCGGTATCTGTCGAGTAGATTTCGATTGCCATGGTTACTCCTCGATTGTGAAACTGCAATGGGTGCTGGGGTGCCGTTTAACCACCGGCCGGTTGCAAGACGGCGCCGGAGCTGAACTCGTACGTAAGGTTCCAAGAAACGGAGATCCGGAGGTCATCTCCGTCGTACTCCGGAACGGAGTGCCTCAACCAACCCGGTAGCAACAGAAGGTCTCCCGGCCGGCAGCGGAGACGGACGATGTGGCCCTCGTTGGCGAAGGTGATCCCGGGATCGAAGTAATCCACATTCGTACGTGGATCGACTAGGTCCAGGTCGCACGAGTCCGGCGCCGCCAGATAGTAAATCGCGGCGATCGCGGTGTTCGGATGGAAGTGCGCCGGGTGGTAATCACCGCTTCGGTAGATGCTCACCCAGCTGCGTAGCGGCTGAATCCGTACGTCTGCTGCCGATGGTGCGCCGACAGCCTGGTAAAGGCTCTCGTTCCGGAGGCGCTCCACGGACGTGCGCGCCACCTTCAACACCCATGCGGTGAGTTGGTCCGCGTGGGAATCTTCCCAGGCGGTCAGATTGTCGATCGTCTCGGACTTGAACGCCAAGTCCTTGACGTCCGTGGCCATGCGCCGCTCAACCGACGCACGGAGCCGTGCGTTGACCTCGGTGGCGAACGGACACGGAACCCGTGCGACCGGAGTGGCAAAGAGGCTGAGCAGCTGCGCTGCTGGCTCCCCGGCCGCGGTCGATTCGCTCTCGATCACAGTCGCACTCATTCGGCCTCCACGTGTATTGATCGAAAGCAACTCGGGCCCGACGCCATAGGCCAGCGACGGCTGCATCGTCACCAGGACGTTAGCTATCCGCTCCGGACAGTGTCAGTATAATAAGGTCGGTCGCGAACGTCAATGCGGAAGTATGTCGATAGGTTGTGGTTCGCGCGCCGGCCTAGCTAGACACCGGGCGCCCGTCAGCGTGTCGGCGGCGGCCCAATACTGACCCGGTGTGGGCGGGCGAAAACGGGTCCGCTGATCGCGCTGGTGGGCCGGGACCTGCTGGTGCGCATCCTGTCGCGGATGCTCGACGAGGAGGAGTTCCTGTCGCCGTACGGTCTGGGTCAACTTCCTGCTGATCGAGGCACTGCGGCGCTACGGCCGGTTCTTCGGCGACGACCTACGGGTGGAGCACCCGACCGGCTCCGGGCAGAAACGGACGTTGACCGAGGTCGCCGACGACCTGTCGCAGCGGCTGGTCGCCCTGTTGCTGCCCGGAGCCGACGGTGCGCGGCCGATGTACG
>SLSW01000351.1 GCA_007130245.1 Micromonosporaceae bacterium | reverse complement strand
TCCAAGGTCATCGGAATGAAGCCGAGCGCGTTGCCGCTTAACCTGCTGGCGTAGAACTCCACATCACCGCTGAGGACGAGCGTATCGGCGGTGATGGTCTGCGGGTCGCTCGCCCGGTTGGTCACCAGGGTGAAGTTCGTGTTGCTGGCCCGGTCGAACGTGAACTTCAGGGTGGTGATGGCGCCCTCAGCGGTGGGCAGGTCCACGATGCCCTCGAACCGGAAGCCGCGCAGGTCCAGACGGTTGGCGGTCATCAGCGCCGGGTCGGCCGACACCAGCGGCTGGTCCGACGGAACCGCCAGCAACGGAGGGGGTGTCAGCTCCGGCGCCGGGGTCGGCTCCGGTGATTCGCTGCCGGTGGCTTCCTCGTCCGGCACCCCGGGAGGGTCCTCGGGCGCGGTGCCGGTCGCCGACGGGCCCGGCTCCGCGGTCGGGCTCGGCTCCGGGCACGGCTCCGTCGGGGTCGGCGACGGTGACGGAGCCGGTGACGGTGACGGTGACGGTGACGGTGAGGATTCGACCTCCGGCGGCGAGGACTCGTCAACGTCCTCAGCGGACTCCGGCTCGTCCGCGCTCGTCCAGCGCCCCCTCCACCAGTCGTACAGGCGCCCCAGCAGGGTGCGGCGTTCCGCTTCGGACTCCTCGCTGGTCAGCTCCTGCGTCACCTCCGTCTCCGGCGGGCAGGGCTCGCTGTCGGGAGTGCTGGTGGCGAGCGGGGCCGCGAACGCCGCGGTCATCAGCAGCGGCAGGGCGGCGGCGACGAACGTCCGTGGATTCTGGCGCGGCGCCCGCACCGGTGACACCTGCGTCTGGTCCGGGGTCGCGTCGGTGAGCGGGCCGGTGGGCTGCCCGGGCACGGTGGGCTGCCCGGGCACGGTGGGCCGCTCCTGGGTTGTCGCATCATCTACCTGTGCATCCGGCCCGTCCGGAGTGTCGGCGTCCTCACCCCGCGCCGGGTCGCCGGTGGCGGGCGGGTGCGGTGCGACCGGGGTCCAGGCGAGCACGAGCGAACCGCCGACGATGCCGAGCAGCGTGCCGATGAACCACCCGCCGAGGTTCAGTCCCAGCAGCGCGTAGATCGCGGTGACCGTGCCGATGATGCCGTAGAAGACCCGGTGCTGGGGCATGAACCAGACCAGGAGTCCAGACAGCAGCAGAAGGAGCGGCAGCAGGATCACCAGGAAGCCGGTGGGGCCGAAGCTGATCTCGAAGTGGAACGGGTTGAGATTGGTGCTCAGCCACAATTGAGCCCCGGCGAGCATGAGGATCAGCCCACCCCAGAACGGTCGGCCACGCCGCCACAGCCGGGCGCGCCGACGGACCCGGCCAAGCCACCGCCTGGTCGCACGGAAGGCGTTACCAACGGTCACCTGCGTCTCCTTCCACCCGCCGGTCGAGTTCGGCCCGCGGAGGGGGTCCCTCCGCGGGCCGGGTCGCGATCAGAAGCACTCGCCGTTCGAGTCGACCACGACCCGCAGGCTCAGGTCGTTGAGGGTGAACGTGCCGGCGGTGGTCGAGTACGCGACCTGCTGCAGGTCGTCGATCTCGATCGCGTCGGCGCGCTGACCGAACTGGCCCGTCAGATCGCTCTCACCGCTGATCTCAGCGGCGTCGTTGCCGATCTGCATGTTGGTGAAGGTGGCGTCACCGCTCAGTTCGGTCAGGCCGATCACCAGGTTGTTCGCGTTGGCCGGGGTGCCCTGCCCGCCCGCCTCGATGCGCAGCGCGATCTCGTCGACACCAGGGAAAAGGGCGTCGACCAGGTTGTCCGGTATGCGTACGGACTGGCAGAGGTTGGTCAGCTCCGCCTGGCCGATGACGGAGCGGGCCACCGGCAGGTTCGTGCCGTCGGCCGTGGTGTCCCAGCCGGGGAACTGGCTGAAGTCCTGTCCGTCCAGGTGGTCCGCCGAGACCTTGAACTCCTGTCCGGACACGGTGAACTGGGCCGGGAACGCGCCGGCCGACATGCCGAACAGCAGCGCGCCGGCGGCCACCGCTGCGGGCACCACGGCGAGCGCGAATCGCCGCCACCTGGTGCGGCCGAGCACCAGTTCTTCGTTCGAGCTCCTCACAAGCTTCTCCTCCCAGAGGTGCGCCATCGACCGTCGGCGCACGGCGACGGCGGGGTGTGGTTACCGGGTACGCCGGGCGGTACCGGGCGGTACTGCCTGACGCGGATCGATACTCGCGGCGGGTGACCCAGGCCACAACCCCGTTGGCTACTGGGCAGTAGCCACAAAGCTGGGTTGACACGTCACAGAGAGTTGTAAAGTGCTCGAGCGTTCGCGAAAACGGACCTCGCGATGCCCATAAACCGGACCATCGGCCCGGTGCATTGACCACCCTCGGTAGTGGATTACGGTTCAGTAACAATCACCCGTCGAGTCAGCTCATGAACCGGCCACCCGTGACCGCGAGCACCTCACCGGTGATGTAGCTCGACTCCTGCGAGGCGAAGAAGACGAACGCCGGTGCCAGTTCAGCCGGTTGGCCGGCCCGCCCCAGCAGGGTGTCGGCGCCGAACTGCTCCACCTTCTCCGGCGGCATGGTGGCCGGGATCAGCGGCGTCCAGATCGGGCCGGGTGCCACCGCGTTGACCCGGATGCCCCGGGAGGCCACATCGGCGGCGAGCGCCTTGGTGAAGGCGATGATGCCCGCCTTGGTGGTGGCGTAGTCGAGCAGTGCCGGTGACGACTCCGCCGCCTGGATCGACGTGACGTTGATGATCGCCGACCCGGCCGGCATCGTCGGCACCGCCTGCTGGCAGAGCCAGAACAGGGCGTAGAGGTTGGTCTTCATCACCCGGTCGAACTGCCCGGTGTCGATGTCGACGATGCCGCCCGGTCTGGCCATCTGGTAGGCGGCGTTGTTGACGAGGATGTCGACACCGCCGAGCTCCTGCTCGGCCCGCTCGACGAGCCGCCGGCAGTAGTCCTGGTCCCGGACATCGCCCGGTGCGGTCACGGCCTTGCGGCCGGCTTCGCTGACCAGCCGGGCCGTCTCCTCGCCGTCCGCCTCCTCCTCGGGCAGGTAGGAGATCAGCGTGTCGGCCCCTTCCCGGGCGTAGGCGATCGCCACCGCCCTCCCGATGCCGGAGTCGCCTCCGGTGATCACCGCCTTGCGGCCGGTCAACCGCCCGGCACCGCGGTAGGTCTGCTCGCCGTGGTCCGGTTGTTGCTCCAGCTGCCCGGTGCGGCCCGGGTGGGGCACCTGCTCCGGCCCCTGCTCCTCCGGTTGCTGGTGCCGGGTCCGCGGGTGCGACCCGCGATCCTCGTGCTGGCTCATGATCCCCCCTGGTGTGCGCCGTCCTGTCCTGGTGTTAACCGCAGGCCGGCGGCGGAAACCCGGTTGGCCAGGTGTCGGACGCGGGCCCTAGGGTGTCGTCATGCCCGGTCCAGCCGCCTCCGAGCTCCCCGAGCTGTTCGCCCACTTCGGCGCCGAGGCGGTCCCGAAACGGTCGGCCCACCCTCATTCCCCGGTCTTCCCGTGCCGCGTCAGCGGGCGCCGGGCAGTGATCAAGCGCACCCGCACCCGGCCGGTCGACGCCGGGGCCGTGGCCGCGGTGACCCGGCAGTGGGCGGCCGCCGGCGTTCCGGTGGTCACGCCACTGGATCTCGCGGTGGCCAACCCGGTGCGCATCGGCGGGGCGACCTGGGTGGCCTATCCGTTCATCGACGGCGAGCCCTACACCGGCACTCCCGCGCAGATCGCCGCCGCCGGCGACCTGCTGGGGCGCATGCACGCCGCGCCGGGCGACGCCCGGTTGCCCCCGTTCGCCTGGCCGGAACACCGCGCGGAGTCGGTGGCCGAGGACGTGGCCGCATTGCACGCGGTGGTGGCGCCGCACGTGCCACCGGACATGGTCGCGCGGCTGGAGAAACTGGTGACCGGGTTCATGACCGAGGTGTTGCCGGTCATCCGGGACACGCCGCTGCCAACGGTCAACGGCTGTCTGGACTACAAGGCCAACAACCTGGTCTACCGCGACACCGCACCGGTGCTGGTCGACCCGGACAACGGCGACTTCGCGCCCCGCCTGCTCGACCTGGCACTGGCGGCGCTGCTGTTCCACACCGAACACGATCCCGCCCCGCCACGGCTGTTCAACGGCGACGAGTGGCGGATCTTCATCGGGGCCTACGGGCGGCAGGTGCGGCTGACCGGTGAGGAGCGGGCCTGCTGGCCACTGGCGATCGACTACATGCTCAGCGAGTTCGGTGTGTGGGCGTTGACCAACGACCCTGACGACTGGATACCGCAGCGTCAACGGGCCTTCCTGCGCGATCTCGCGGCCGCCGAGCCCGGCCGGTTCCCGCTGCCCTGAGCGCGGGTCGACCGCGCTACGACCGCGGCTTTCCACGGCGGCGGCCCTGGTTTGTATGTTTTCATCTGGTATGCCCCATGTGCGTGTACGTGGCCAGCCGGGCGGCGGATCGCGGCGATGATGCGTGACGACGACGAGTTGATCGCATCGTGCCTGCGCACGATGCGCCTCGACCCGGTTCGGGTGCGGCAGCGACGGCGGCTACCCGGCGCCGGATCCGGCTCCGGGGTATACCTGCTCCGCTTCGACGAGGGCGAGGTCGTCCTCAAAATCACCCGGCACCGCGGCGGGGAAGGGGTGCCCGGCGCACGCCGGGAGGTGCGGTTCTACCGGGAGCTGGCACCCCGGCTGCCGGTGCTGGCGCCGCGCCTGCTCGCCTCGGCCGACGGTGACCAGGTGACCTGCCTGCTGCTGTCGGCCGCCCACCCCGCCTCGCAGGCCAACGGCTGGACCAGGCGACGCTGGGTGGAGGTCGCCTCCGAGCTGGGCACCCTGCACGGCAGCGGGGTCGCCCTCGCCGAGGCGTCGGGGTGGCTGCGACGCATCCGCCCACTGGAGCAGCACGACGCGGCCGGCGCCATGGCCTACTGGCGCAAGGCCGGCTGTGCCGACCTCGCCGAACAGCTGCTGGCCGCCTCACCGGCGCTGGCCACCGCCGTCGCCGCGCTGCCGGACTGCCTGGTGCACGGTGACTGCCACACCGGGAACCTGCTGGTGGACGCCGCCGGTGAACTGGTGTGGGCCGACTGGCAGGAGGTCAGCATCGGCCACGGCCCCGAGGACCTGGCACTGCTGTGGCAGCGCGCCGAGTTCGACGGTGCCCGACCGCCGCGCTCGGCCATGCTCGCGGTGTACGCGCGCGCCCGCGGGCTGGCCTCCGATGTGGTTCTCCGACGGTCCATGGTCGCCGCCGAGCTGCTGCTGTTGCTGCTGGCCTGGCCGCAGCACCTCATCGTGGCCGACTCCGGCCGGTGCCGGCTGATGATCCGCCGGCTCTACCGGCTCGCCGCCGCCTGGCAGCGCAGCCACCGGTCACCGGCCGATAACGACGCGCGCCCGCCGGACATCGACGCCGACAGTCCACCGCCGCGTGACGATTGGTCAGCCGGACACGGCACCATTACTGTGCAGGAATGAGCCTGCACGGCATCCTGGTCGCCACCGCGCTGCCGTTCCGGGAGGACCTGTCGGTCGACCTCGACCGGTACGCCGCACATGTGGCCTGGCTCGGCGACGCCGGCTGCCACGGCGTGGTCCCGAACGGCTCCCTCGGCGAATACCAGGCGCTCGACGCCGACGAGCGGGCCGCGGTGGTGCGCACCGCCGCGGCCGCCGCACCCCCGGGGGTCGCGGTGGTGCCCGGTGTGTCCGCGTACGGCGCGTGCGAGGCGGCCGGGTGGGCCCAGCAGGCCGCCGACGCCGGATGCCCGGCGGTGATGCTGCTCCCGCCCACCGCCTACCGTGCCGGCCGCGCCGACATCGTCGCCCACTTCCGCGCCGTCGCCGCGGTAGGCCTACCCGTCGTGGCCTGTAACAACCCGGTCGACACCAGAGTGGACCTCACCCCGGAGCTGCTGGCACGGCTGCATGGCGAGGGCCTGATCGTGGCGGTCAAAGAATTCTCCGGCGACGTACGGCGGGCATACCGGATCGCCGAGCGCGCCCCCGGACTGGCGCTGTTCGCCGGTGCCGACGACGTACTGCTGGAACTGGCGATCGCCGGCGCCACCGGTTGGATCGCCGGCATCCCCAACGCGCTGCCGCGGCAGTGCCTGGCGCTGTGGCAGGCCGCCCGCGCCGGCGACCTCGCCACCGCCCTGCCGGCCTACCGGGCGCTGCACCCGCTGCTGCGGTGGGACACGACGACCGGGTTCGTGCAGGCCGTCAAGCTGGCCCTGGACGAGGTGGGGCGGTACGGCGGACCCTGCCGGCCGCCCCGGTCCCCGCTCGACCCGGCCGACGAGGCCGCGGTGCGCGACGCGGTCGCGCACGCGTGGCGCCCGCCGGCCCCGGCGCCGCCGCG
>SLSW01000192.1 GCA_007130245.1 Micromonosporaceae bacterium | reverse complement strand
TCGCGATCGAGAACACCCACAACCGTGCCGGCGGGGCGGTGATCGGCCTGGACACGATGCGGGCGCTGCGGCGGGTGGCCGACGACGCCGGCATCGGGCTGCACTGCGACGGGGCCCGGATCTGGCACGCCCACGTCGCCGATGGCGTGCCGCTGCGCGAATACGGGCGGCTCGTGGACACGCTGTCGGTGTGCCTGTCCAAGGGCCTGGGCGCCCCGGTCGGGTCGCTGGTGGTCTCCTCGGCCGAGCGCATCGCGCGGGCGCGCTGGATCCGCAAGCGCATGGGCGGCGGCATGCGCCAGGCCGGTGTGCTGGCCGCGGCAGGGCAGTATGCGCTGCGCCACCACGTGGAGCGGCTGGCCGACGACCACGCCCGTGCGGCGCGGCTGGCCGCGGCGCTGGCCCCGTACGAGGTGGCCGACGCGGCCCGGGTGCGCACCAACATCGTGTCGCTGGACATGACCAAGGCGCCGATGGACGCGCCGGCCTTCGGCGCAGCCGCCCGGGAGCAGGGCGTGCTGGTGTCGGTGCTGGGGCCGCGGGTGGCGCGGCTGGTTACCCACCTGGACGTCGACGACGCCGGGATCGACCGCGCCTGTGAGGTGCTGCCGGCGATCCTCAGCCGCTGACGGCGGTCAGTCTACGAGCACGCTCAGGCAGGTTACGCAACCCTCCAGCTTCTCGAACTCGCTGATGTCGACCACCACCGGCTGGAAGCCCCACTGCCGCAGCAGGTCCGCGGTGCGTGGCGCCGAAGCGGCGATCAGCACCCGGTCACCGCCGAGCGGCACCACGTGGCAGCCGGCCTCCTCGTCCACGGTGCGCACCGGCGGCAGCGTCGAGGTGTCCACCAGCCCGGGCCAGCTCAACAGCGTGCCGTCCGGCAGCGCGGTCACCGCCGACTTCAGGTGCAGCACCTCGCGCAGCGGCACGGTCACCACCCGGCGCCCGACGCCCGCCAGGTGGTCCCGCAACTGGGCGATGCCGGCGTCGTTGGTGCGCCCGCCACGCCCGACGTAGACGGTGTCGCCGACCTGCAGCACGTCGCCGCCGTCGAGCACCCCCGGCTCCTCGATGCGGCGGACCGTCAGGCCGAGGTCGGCGACCGCCGTCGCCGTGCCGGCCACCTCACCCCGGCGCTGCGGCGCACCCGGGCGGGCCAGCACCGCCAGCGGGCCGCACACCACCACCGTGTCCTCCACGAACACCGAGTCGGGGTGGTCGTCGGCCGGTGCCACCTCGTGCACCGTCCAGCCGCTGCCGGTCAGGGCTTCGACGTACGCCTCGTGCTGGCGGCGCGCCAGCGCCACGTCCACCGGCTGGCGCGCGACGTGGGTCACCAGGCCCTCGGCCAGCCGGCTGCTGGGCCGTCGCACGAGAGCGGTCTGTGAGGTCACCGCCGCACCATACCGGGCCGCGGCGGGCCGGTAACGCCCCGTCACGCGGTGATGGCGAGGTCACGACGCCGGAAGGCCCACCACCCCGCGCCGCTGAGCAACACCGCCGCCGCCAGGAGGATCAGCACCGGAGTGGCGGCGAACGGCTCGGCCGGCACCACCGGAAGGTGGGTGAACGGCGACAGGTTCAGGACCGGCTGTGGCAGTCCCAGCAGGTCGCCGAACTGGCCGATCACCAGGCTCGCCGCCAGCGCGCTCCAGGCCACCGGCAGCGACCACCGGGGCACGATGCCGAACACCGCGACCACGAACCCGCCCAGCGCGAAGGCGGCCGGGATCTGGACCAGCGCCGCCGCCAGCATCCCCAGGCCGGTGCCGAGGTCGCCGGCCACCATCCAGTACCCGAGTGCGCCGCTGACCCCGACACCGGTGAGCACCACCGCCGTGCCCGCCGCGGCGATCAGGACATGACTCCCGAGCCAGGTGCTGCGGGCCACCGACGTGGCTAGCACCGGCGCCAGATATCCACCGGCCTCCTCGCTGCGCATGCGCAGCAGCGCCTGCACGGTGTAGGCGGCGGCCACGATGCCGAGCAGGCCCATGAGGAAGCCGAAGAACAGGTCAACCAGCCCGGCGTCCCCGACCTGCTGCCGGAGGATCTGTTCGAACTGTTCACTGATGCCGACGAAGTCGTCGACGCTGTCGCCGACCGCGCCGAACGCAGCGCCGATGATCATCAAGCCGATGAGCCAGGCGAGGAGGATCCCGCGCTGCAGTCGCCACGCCAGGCCCAGCGGGCTGAGCAGGCCGGCGGGCGCGGTGGGGGGTCCGGGGCGCACGCCGAGCATGCCCGCGCCGACGTCACGATGGCTGGTGAGCGTGTACGCCGTGACGACCAGCACCAGGAACAACCCGGCGAACAGCCCGAAGATCGGCCAGTTGTCCTGGTGGAACGGCCGGACCTGCTGGCCCCAGCCGATCGGCGACAGCCAGGACGGCCACGCGCTGACCAGCTCCACCCCGCTGGGTGCGACCTCGCCGACGGCGTCACCCACCGCCCGCGACACGAACGCGCCACCGAGCACCACGACGGCGAGGCCGGTGGCGGCCCGTTGGGTCGTCGCCAGCTGGGCGGTGACCGCGGCCACCCCGGCGCAGGTGACGCCTACCGCGGCCAGGGCGGCACCACCGGCGAACGAGCCGGCCACCGCGAAGCCGTAGGCCAGCAGCACCGCCGCCACCGCCAGCGCGAGCACGGTGTTGGCCGCGGCGGCGAGGATCAGGGCGGCCGTCAGGCGGGCATGGCGGCCCACCACCGCGGAACCGAGCAGCTCGGCGCGTCCGGTCTCCTCGTCCTGCCGGGTGTGCCGGACCACCGCCTGCATACTCATGATCGCGGTGAGGATCGCCAGGACCACGTACGCCTCGACCATGGCCATGGCGCCCAGGTCGGTGCCGGAGGCCGGCCCGTCGAAAATCCGGGCGGCCACGTTACCCGCGGAGAAGGCCGCGCCCAGCGTGCGCTCCCGCTCGTCGGTGTACAGGGCGGCGACACTGGACACCACGCCGGCCAGCAGCGCGGTGATGGCGGCCAGCCACACCGGGATCAGGATGCGGTCGCGTCGGGCTGCCAGCCGGGCCAGGCGCACAGTGCCGGTGAACGCCGCCATCCGCAGACCTCCTCCGGGGCCGTGACACACCGTACCGTGGTCCGTCAGTGCCGCTCCGGGAGGTGGAACAGTGGACAGCGACGACGTCCGGGTGGAGCGCGACGGTCCGGTGACCACGGTGGTGATGGCGCGGCCGCAGGTCCGCAACGCCGTGGACGGGCCGATGGCCGCAGCGCTGGCGGCCGCCTTCCGGGACTTCGACGCTGACCCGCACGCGCGGGTGGCGGTGCTGTGGGGCGAGGGTGGTCAGTTCTGCGCTGGCGCGGACCTGACGGCGATCGGCACGCCGCGCGGCAACCGGGTCGTCCCGGACGGGGACGGCCCGATGGGACCCACCCGGCTGCAGCTGGACAAGCCTGTGATCGCGGCGGTAGCGGGTTACGCGGTGGCCGGCGGGCTGGAGCTCGCGGTCTGGTGCGACCTGCGGGTGGCCGATGAGACGGCCACCTTCGGCGTGTTCTGCCGCCGGTGGGGCGTGCCGTTGGTCGACGGCGGCACGGTACGGCTGCCCAGGCTGATCGGCACCTCACACGCCATGGACATGATCCTCACCGGCCGGGCCGTGCCGGCGGAGGAAGCGCACCGCATGGGGCTGGTCAACCGGCTGGTGCCGGCCGGTGAGGCGCTGCCCGCCGCGCAGGCGCTGGCGGCGGAGATCGCGGCCTGGCCGCAGACTTGCCTGCGACAGGACCGGCTGTCGGTGCTGGACAGGAGGGGTTGTCCGGGCCGGAGGCGATGGCAAACGAGTTCGCGCACGGGACGGTCTCGCTGGGTGCCATGGAGCGCGGGCCGGACGGCGTGGGTGTGGCAGGGTGGAGGACATGACCGATGCGCCCCACCGCAGCGACCTGGACGACCCGCTCGACCCGCCGAGTGGCTGGCACCGCGAGCACACCCAGCGGTACGTGGCCACCGGCGGCGCCGACGGCCACCACTGGAGGGGCACCACCGTACTGCTGCTCACCACCCGCGGACGCCGCACCGGCCGGGCCCGGCGTACGCCGTTGATCTACGGGCGCGACGGCGACACGTACCTGATCGTGGCCTCGATGGGCGGCAGTGACCGGCATCCGCAGTGGTATCTGAACCTCGCCGCCGACCCGGGGGTGCGGCTGCAGGTGGGTGCGGAGACGTTCGACGCGACCGCGCGCACCGCCACGCCGCAGGAGAAGGCGCGGCTGTGGCCGGTGATGACGGCGCAGTGGCCCGGCTACGACGACTACCAGGCGAAGACCGCGCGCGACATCCCGCTGGTGATCCTCACTCCGGTCGGGTGAGACGCAGAAACCGAAAGCGCACGCCGGTGGTCGACGTCTGCCAGTCGCCTTCCTGCACCAGCGTCCAACCGGTCAGCGGCGGGGCGTACGTGTCGCCCGGCACGTCGATGTCGACCTCGGTCACCTCCGCCACGGCCGCCAACCCCTGCGCTCCCGCGGCGTAGATCTGCTCGCCGCCGACCAGCCACGCGTGCTCGCCGTTCGCGGTCGCCCGCATGATCGCCTCGGCCAGCGAACCGACCACTTCCGCACCGGGCGCGGCGTAGTCGGGCCGGCGGGTGACCACCAGGTTGCGGCGACCGGGCAGCGGCCGGAACCGTTCCGGCAGCGACTCCCAGGTGCGCCGTCCCATGATCACGGTGTGCCCGTCGGTGACCTGGCGGAAGTGCGTCATGTCCTCCGGCAGCTGCCACGGCAACCGGCCGTCACGGCCGATCACGCCGGTGCGCGACTGCGCCCAGATCATGCCGACCGTCATACCGCGATCGGGGCCTTGATAGCCGGGTGATGGCGGTAGTCGAGCACCTCGATGTCGTCATACCGGTAGTCGACGATGGACGCCCGCGGCGCCAGCCGCAGCCGCGGGAACGGGTACGGCTGGCGGGTCAGCTGCTCGCGCACCTGGTCGACGTGGTTGTCATAGATGTGGCAGTCGCCGCCGGTCCAGATCAGCTCGCCGGGCGCCAGCCCGGTCTGGGCGGCCACCATGTGGGTGAGCAGCGCGTAGCTGGCCAGGTTGAACGGCACCCCGAGGAACAGGTCGGCGCTGCGCTGGTAGACCTGGCAGCTGAGCTGTCCGCCGGCGACATAGAACTGGAACAGCAGGTGGCACGGGGGCAGCGCCATCCGGTCCAGGTCGGCGACGTTCCACGCGGACACGATGTGCCGCCGCGAGTCGGGGTCACTGCGCAGCGAGTCGATCACCTGGCTGATCTGGTCGATGTGCCGCCCGTCCGGGGTGGGCCAGGAGCGCCACTGCACCCCGTAGATCGGCCCCAGCTCGCCGTCGGCGTCGGCCCACTCGTCCCAGATCCGCACACCGTGCTCGCGCAGCCACCCCACGTTGGAGTCGCCGCGCAGGAACCACAGCAGCTCGTAGAACACCGACTTCAGTTGGACCTTCTTGGTGGTGATGGCCGGGAATCCGGCGGCCAGGTTGTATCGCAGCTGGTGGCCGAAGACGCTGCGGGTGCCCGTGCCGGTGCGGTCGGCCTTCGGCGTACCTTCGGCCAGCACCAGCCGCAGCAGATCCTCGTACGCGGTATCGACCGTCACGCCGCCAGCGTAGCGGGGCGGCGAGTGGTGCCCCGCCCTGGCTTGACGGTGTTCTCCTGGTCGTCTCGATGCACCAGCCGGCGGGCGGGTGCGGACCGGGCGGATACCGCCCTTGCGCCGGTCGGGTGATCCGGTCCACCCTGCCGGCGGAGGTCCGGCGCCACCAGACCGTGATAGAGCAGAAGGGTCGACTGCGGAGGGTGGTGGGCAGTGGATCCGGTGGCGATCGTCGGCGGCGGGGTCGTCGGCCTGGCGTCGGCGCTGTTCCTGGCGCGCCGTGGCCACGAGGTGGTGGTGCTGGAACGCGACGGCGCGACTCCCTCGCCGGACGGCACACCTGACGACGACGTCGAGCGGTGGAAACGGCCCGGGGTGCCGCAGGTGATGCACGCGCACGCCTTCCTCGCCCGCACGGCGCGGGTGCTGCGGGCCGAGGCGCCCGACCTGCTGGAGGCGCTACGGGCGCGCGGGGTCATGCCGGCGGCCATCAGCTTCGGTGAGGGGTGCGAGGACGACGCGGCGCTGCTCGCGCGGCGGCTGGTGTTCGAGGCGGTGGTGCGGCGTGCGGTCGAGGCCGAGCCGGCGGTGGTCGTGCGCAGCGGTGTGCGGGTCACCGGGCTGGTGGCGGATCCGGTCGCGTCGCGCCCGACCGTACGGGGCGTGTGGCTGAGCGACGGGGAGCGCCTGCCCGCCTGGCTGGTGGTGGACTGCGCCGGCCGTCGCTCGCAGGCGCCTCGATGGCTGCGCGAGATCGGTGCGACCGCTCCGGTGGAGGCACACCATCCGTTCCATGCGGTCTACTTCGCCCGCCACTACCGCCTCCGCCCGGGCGGTGCGTATCCCATCGGGAACCCGGTGGTGCCACGGGTGACGCCGTACGGGCCGTTCATCGCCTTCGGCGGCGACAACGGCACCTTCGCGTTAGGGGCGGCGCTGTCGGCGCAGGACCCGTACCGGGCGGCGCTGCGCGACGGCACGGTGTTCGACCGCGTGTTTTCGGCGATCCCTGGGCTGGACTCGTGGGTCGAGGCCGGGGAGCCGATCACCGACGTCTACCCGATGGCCGGATTGGCGAACCGCCGCCGGTCGCTGGTGCGCGACGGCGTCCCCGTCGTCGACGGCTACGTGCTGGTAGGAGACTCGTCGATATACACCAATGCGACCATGGGCCAGGGGATCTCGCTCGGGCTGTGGCAGGCGCAGCACCTGGCGCACCTGTGCGATCGCGCTGGGCCGGGCGGGCGTGCCGGTCGTGCCGCAGGAACCGACGGTGCGGCACTGGCGGTCGACCTGGAGCGGTGGACCGACCGCACCCTCGGTCCCAGATTCGCCAGGCAGGCGGCTATGGACGAGGCGCGCACCAGAGCGATGCGTGACGGCGTGCGGGGCGCACCCACGCCCGAGCCGGGCGAGCAGCAGCGTCCACTGGCGGCGTTGATGGCCCTGGCCATGCAGGGCGATGACCTGGCGTTGTTGTGGTCGCGACGGATGGCGCACCTGCTCGCGGAGCCGCAGGAACTTTTCGCCGACCCGCACCTGTCCGAGCGGATCCGGTCGTTCCTGGCCACCAACCCGTCGTTCGGTGGCGACCTGGGGCCGCTGCCGCGCCCCGACTTCGAAGCGCTGGTCCGTTGACCACCGCTTCCTCCGCTTCCTCACGATCTAGGGTTAATACTCGTGAGTTGATCACCAATCATGTGCTTAATCCCTAGATCGGCGGTAGGGGTTCCGGATAGCCGGGAGGGTTCGCACCGCGTTGCGCGCCGCGGTGGCGGCGATGTTGCGGGCCATGCCGCCGAAGATGAGCGTGTGGAACGGCCACACCGCCGCCCAGTAGAGGTGTCCGGCCAGACCGCGCGGCACGAACACGGCCCGTTGCAGGTAGTCCGCCCGGCCGTCCGGTCGCGGCATCGCCCGCATTTCCAGCCACGCCCGGCCGGGTAGGCGCATCTCGGCGCGCAGCCGCAGCAGCCGTCCCGGCACGATCTTCTCGACCCGCCAGAAGTCCAGCTGGTCGCCGGCCTGCAGGTGGTGCGGATGGGTGCGGCCCGGCCGCAGTCCCACGCCACCGACCAGTTCGTCCAGCCAGCCCCGCACCGACCAGGCGAGCGGGAAGGAGTACCAGCCCTGCTCGCCGCCGATGCCCTCGATGACGCCCCACAGCACCTCCGGCGGCGCGGCCACCGGGCGCCGCCGCAGTTCGGTGTAGGCGCTGCGACCCGACCAGGGCGGGTCGGTGGGAAGTGGCCGCGCCGGGTCGGCGGTCCACGCCTCAGGTACGGGGAGGTCGTTGTCGTCGATCTCGCCGGTGCCGGCCAGTGCCGCGCGCACCGCGCCGTCGAAGCGGGTCAGCCCGCCGGGCGGGTCCGGCAGGTGGTGCGTGATGTCCCGCTCATGCGCCACCGCCTCGTGCACCAGGCTGGCGACCAGCGGCTTGGCGATCGCCGCCGGCACGGGGGTGACCAGCCCGACCCAGTGCGACGACAGCCGCGGGGTCAGCGGACGCACCGGAATGATCAGGCGTCGACGCAGCCCCACTACCGCGGCGTAACGGCGCATCATGTCGCCGTAACTGAGCACCTCCGGCCCGCCGATGTCGAACGCGCGGCTGATGCCTTCCGGCAGGGTGGCGCTGCCGACCAGGTAGTACAGCACGTCGCCGATGGCGAGCGGCTGCACCGGGTTGTGCACCCAGCGCGGGGTCACCATCGCTGGCAGCCGCTCGGTGAGATGTCGCAACATCTCGAACGACGCCGAACCGGAACCGATGATGACCGCGGCGCGCAGCACCACCGTCGGCACCCCGCTGTCGAGCAGGATGTGCGCCACCTCCGCGCGCGAGCGCAGATGGGCGGAGGCGGGGTGGTCGACCTCCGGCTCCGGCCCGCCGAGGTAGACGATCCGGCGTACCCCGGCGGCGCGGGCGGCCCCGGCCACGTTGGTCGCCGCCACCCGGTCGATCTTCTCGAAGCCGGGCTGGCCCATGGAGTGCACCAGGTAGTAGACGACGTCGACCCCGGCCACGGCACGTGCCACCGACGGAGCGTCGGTCAGGTCGCCCTCGACGATCTCCACGTCGTTGGCCCACGGCACGTCCCGCAGGCGGGCGGCCGAGCGGGTCAGGCAGCGTACGGTGTGGCCCCCGTCCAGCAGCCGCGGCACCAGCCGGCTGCCGATGTAGCCGGTGGCCCCCGTCACCAGGCATCGCATACCGCCATCGTGGTGGTGCGACGGCGGCTGCCGCAGGCGTACAGGTGAACCGGTCACCCGCACGGGGTACCGGAACGCCCAGCCAACCGCTGACGCGTGCGCGTCGGTCAGGAGGTGTCGGTGCCAGGCGGTGACGCGGTCAGCCGCTCCTGCCGGAAGTGCGGTAGGAGCCGGGCGGCGGTCTCGAAGTCACCGTCCTCGTGCAACACGGTCAGTCCGTGGCGCATCGCCGTGGCCATCACCAGATAGTCCGCCACGGAAAGCCCCTGATGCTGGCTGTGGGTCGCGAGTTCACGGCGTGCGGCGCGGACCATGTCCCACACGTCGTCCGGCACCAGCACCCAGGGGTAACTGGCCAGGAGACCCTCTTCCACACGCTGGTACCGGGCCGCCTCCGCCAGCGTCAGCGCCTCGGTGAGCACCGGCTCGCAGATGGCCACCAGTCCTCGTTCGACCTGTTCGAAGCGGTGGGGTGCAGCCTGGCGACGGATGATCCTGACCAGCGCACTGGTGTCGATCAGGTATGTCACTGGTCGAGCTCGTCGTAGCGGTCGAAGTCGAAGCCTCCCTCGTCCGCGACCCGCTGGAGGTCAGCCAGCGCCCGTCGGCGGCGATCACGGCTGGCGGCCACGGCGCAACGGAGGGCTTCGGTGACAGTATCCTTCTTGGTGGACGTGCCGAGCGCGGCGGTGGCCTCAGCCAGCAGGTCCTCGTCCAGATCCAGTAGCGTCTTCGCCACACCCGACCTCCCGCGCACGCGGATATTACTGTTTGCGCAGTATATCTAACCTCCAGAACGATATGCGGCTCAGCTGGCTCATCGCCGCGTGAGCGGGTGTGCGGCGCGAGTACTCCGGCCCGCCAGGCATCAAAATGTCGCAGGCGCCAGCCGGCTCATGCACGTGGTCTGCGGCAGACGAACGCCCCCATCACCAGGGGGCTGACCAGCCGGCCGCCGCGTTCTGCGAACCACTCGCGGCAGATCTGGCCGGCGACGTCCACCAGGTCCGACTCGCTCGCGTCACCGGTGTCGACCGCGACCTGGAACCGGCCGGTGGTCCCGGAGGCCGTGTGTCCAGAGATCGCGCAGCGTGCCGATCTCGGCACCGTGGTGCGCCGCTTCGTGGATCATGGTCCAGAAGATCCGCCACGCCGGCCACGTCTCACCCCAGTTCGTCTTCGCCGGTGCGTCCAGCGCCTCGTCCTCGGCCATGCCGTCCAGGTCGCCCAGCAGCAGGGCCTGGCCGTCAGTCAGCATCGCCACCACGCCGTCGATGGTCTCCGGGCACTCGATCGTGTGCCAGGTGAGCACACCCGGGCCGAACGCGTGCTCGTGGTAGATCACCTTGCACGAGGCGATGTGGAACAACCGCCAGGCGATGGTGGTGAACGGCGGCGGGTCCGGATGCACGTCCGGGTAGTCCTCCCGCAGCCGGCCGTCCGGCTGCCGGCGCAGCGTCCAGCACCCCCGGACCGGCTCCCACCAGTACTCATCCTCGGTCAGCCCGTCGATGCGGCGAAGCACCCGCTCGTGGGTCGCGGTCAACTGCGCGCGTAGCAGTTCGATGCGGTCACGTCCCATCGCCACCGCCTCCTCTTCAGGGGCCGCTGTCCAGTAGACACCACCCGCGCCAACCGGTCCACATCGGCGGAGTATGCTTCCGCCCGGCACATCTGACACGACGGGAGGGCGGCCGGTGGCGCAGGTGCGGCAGCGACGATAGGGCGTACACCGCCCCGTCTCCGCCTGCCCGTCACCTCCTTCCATTCCCGGAGCCGTCCATGGCCGTGCCGTCCCTGGCCACCGTTGTCGCCGACCGGCTGACCGCCGCGATGCGTCACGCCGCGCCCGACGTGGACCCGCCGGACCCGCAGGTGCGCGAGTCGGACCACGCCGACCTGCAGGCCAACGGCCTGATCGGGCTCGCGCGCCGGCTCGGCCGGCCGCCGCGCGAGGTCGCCGGCGAGGTCGTGGCCGCCCTCGCCGCGCGCAAGGCCGGCGGGCCACTGGCCGGCTGCGAGGTGGCCGGACCGGGGTTCGTCAACCTCACCGTCGCCGACGACGCGCTGCGCCACCAGATGGCCGCCCGGCTGGCCGACGAGCGCCTCGGCGTCGGCGAACCGGAACGCGGCCTCACCACCGTCATCGACTACTCGGCGCCGAACGTGGCCAAGCCCATGCACGTCGGCCACCTGCGCTCCACGGTGATCGGTGACGCGCTGGCGCGGGTACTGTCACATCTCGGCGGCACCGTGGTGGCGCAGAACCACATCGGAGACTGGGGCACCCAGTTCGGCATGCTGATCCAGCATCTGCACGAGCATCCGCACACCGGCAACCACGGCATCGAACAACTGGTCGAGCTCTACCGCGCCGCCAACGCCACCTTCGACACCGACGACGCGTTCGCCGAGCGGTCCCGGCAGCGGGTGGTCGCCCTGCAGGCCGGTGACCCGGAGACGGTCGCGGTCTGGCGGGAGCTGGTCGCGGAATCGACGCGCTACTTCGCCGAGGTGTACGAGCACCTGGACGTACGGCTGACCCCGCGGGACACGGTGGGGGAGAGCCTCTACCAGCCGCACCTGTCCGGCCTGGTCGACGACCTGCGCACCGCCGGGCTGGCGCGCGACAGCGACGGCGCAGTCGTGGTGTTCCCACCCGGCCACGTCGGCCGGGACGGTTCACCCGTACCGCTGATCGTGCGCAAGCGCGACGGCGGCTTCGGCTACGCCGCCACCGACCTGGCGGCGCTGCGCCACCGGGTGAGCACGCTGGCAGCCGACCGGGTGCTGTACGTGGTGGGCGCTCCGCAGGCGCAGCACCTGCGGATGGTGTTCGACACCGCCACCGCGGCCGGGTGGCTGCCCGACCACGTCACCGTGGCACACATCGCGTTCGGCTCGGTGCTGGGCACCGACGGCCGGCCGCTGAAGACCCGCAGTGGACACGCTCCAGGGCTGTCCGACCTGGTGGACGAGGCGGTGGCCCGCGCCCGTGCGGTGGTCGCCGACCGGAACCCGGACCTGCCGGCCGAAGCGCTCGTCGAACGGGCGCGGCAGGTCGGCGTCGGCGCGGTCAAGTACGCCGACCTGTCCACCAGCCGCGGCCGCGACTACACCTTCGACCCGGACGGGATGGTGTCGCTGACCGGCAACACCGGCACGTACCTGCAGTACGCCCACGCCCGGGTGCGTTCCATCCTTCGCCGCACCGGCGACGAGGTCGGCGAGGCGTCCGCCGGCGCCCTGTTGGCCGGGGACGGGCCGCTGGAGCCGGCCGAGCGGCGCCTGGCGTTGCGGCTCGACAGCTTCGGCGACGTGGTGACCGAGGTCGCGGCCACCAGTGAGCCGCACCGGCTGTGCGGGTATCTGTTCACGCTGGCGCAGGCGTACACCGCCTTCTACGAGACCTGCCCGGTGCTGACCGCCCCGCCCGCACAGCGCGGCGTACGGCTGGCGCTGTGCCGGCTGACCGGCGAGACCCTGCGCACCGGGCTGGACCTGCTCGGCATCGCCGCCCCGGAGCGCCTCTAAGCTGGGTGCTCGTGCCGCCGACTGGAAGGCGAGATGGCGAACATCATCAACCTCGACCGCGTGTCGAAGGGGTACGACACGGTCGGTGTGCTGCTGCAGGAGGTGTCGCTGGGGCTGGACGACACCGACCGCATCGGGGTGGTCGGTCTCAACGGCACCGGCAAGACTACGCTGCTGCGGCTGCTCGCCGGCCTCGACCGCCCTGACGACGGTCGGGTGATCCACCGGCGCGACCTGCGGGTGGTCGCGCTGCCGCAGCAGCTGGATCTCGACCCGCACGCCACCGTCGGCCAGGTGGTGCTGGGCACCGCCTGGCTGCCCGCCGGTTTCGACGCCGAGCACGAGTGGGCCGGCGACGCGGCGGTGCGCCGGGTGCTGGCCGGGCTGGGCATGCCGCACCTGGGGCTGGACGCAGCGGTCGGTGCCATGTCCGGTGGGGGGCGGCGGCGGGTGGCGCTGGCGGCGCTGCTGGTGCGCGAGTCGGATGTGCTGGTCCTGGACGAGCCCACTAACCACCTCGATGTCGCCGGGGTCGACTGGCTGGCCCGGCACCTGCTGGCGCGTCGCGGCGCGCTGGTGGCCGTCACCCACGACCGCTGGTTCCTCGACACCGTGTGCACCCGCACCTGGGAGGTGGCCGACCGCACGGTGCGGGCCTATGACGGCGGGTACGCCGCCTGGACGCTGGCGCGCGCCGAACGCGAGCGGCAGGCCGCCGCGGCCGAGGCCCGTCGGCAGAACCTGCTGCGCAAGGAGATCGCCTGGCTGCGACGCGGCCCGCCGGCGCGGACCTCCAAGCCGAAGTTCCGCATCGAGGCCGCCAACGCGCTCATCGCCGACGTGCCGCCGCCGCGCGACACCGAGTCGCTGCGGCGCCTGGCCACCACGCGGCTGGGCAGGCAGGTGTACGACCTGGAGTCGGTGACCCTGACCGTCGGGAAGACCACCGTGCTCGACGACGTGACCTGGCGCATCGGCCCGGGCGACCGGGTGGCCGTGGTCGGGGTCAACGGCGCCGGCAAGACCACGCTGCTGCGGCTGCTGGCCGGCGCGCTGACGCCACAGCGCGGCACGGTCCGGGTGGGGACGACGGTGCGCTCGGCATACCTGTCGCAGGAGCTGACGGAGCTGCCCGAGGACGCGCGGGTGCTGGAGGCGGTGGAGCAGGTGGCGCGCCGGGTGACGCTCGGGGACCGGGAGCTGACCGCCGCCCAGCTGGCCGAGGTGTTCGGCTTCCGGGACGAGTTGCTGCGCACGCCGGTGGCCCGCCTGTCCGGTGGCCAGCGGCGGCGACTGCAGCTGCTGCGGCTGCTCGCGGGCGAACCGAACGTGCTGCTGCTCGACGAGCCCACCAACGACCTGGACACCGACACGCTCGCGTCGCTGGAGGACCTGCTGGACACCTGGCCGGGCACCCTGGTGGTGGCCAGCCACGACCGGTACCTGCTGGAGCGGGTCACCGACACCGCGTACGGGATGTTCGGCGACGGTCGGTTGGTGCACCTGCCCGGCGGGGTGGACGACTATCTGACCAGCCTGCCCACCGCCCCTCGCGTCGATCATGAACTCAGAGACATGGCCGGAGGCGAATCCGGCCCCGCACCTCATGATCGACCGGGCGGAGGGCTGTCGGCGGCGGAGGCCCGGGCGGCCCGTAAGGAGCTGGCGCGGCTGGAACGGCAGGTGTCCAAGCTGGAGCAGCACGAGACGTCCCTGCATGAACAGCTGGCACAGCACGCCACCGATCACGTGAAGGCGGCCGAGCTGGATGCGCAACTGCGCGCGGTGCGGGCGGAGCGGGCCGAGGCCGAGCAGGCGTGGCTCGCCCTCGCCGACCGGATCCCCGAGGTGTGAGCCGGCGCCGGACGCCGTAGCGTGATGGCCTGAACTCGCGCACGGTGGCGACGGGAGGCGACGTGGACGAGGTGACGGTACGGGCCGTCAAGGCCGCCACCGCTTGGTTGGACGCGCACGAGGGCAACGGCCGGCAGCAGCAGACGGTGCGCATCCTGAAGCTGACCGAAGAGGCCGGCGAGGTGGCGCGGGCCTGGATCGGGCTGACCGGCCAGAACCCGCGGCGCGGGGTGACCCACACGGTCGACGAGGTGGCCGCGGAGCTGGCCGACACCGCGATCACCGCGCTGGTGGCCATCGAGAGCCTCGGGCTGGACTCGTCGCAGGTGCTGGCGGACTGCGCGACCAAGGTCCTGGCCCGCCTCGACGGTGGCGCGGCCACCGGGCCGACGCGCTAGCGGTCGCTGCGCAGGCGTCGCAGGGTGGCGATGTCGGCGGCGTGCCCGGCATGACCCTTGGTGGGGGTCTCCACGATCACCGGCACCCCCGCGGTCAGCGGATGGGTCATCAGCTCGGCAAAGCCGGGCTCGCCGATCGTGCCCTTGCCGATGTTCTCGTGGCGGTCGCGGGTCGACCCGCAACGGTCCTTGGAGTCGTTGGCGTGCACCAGCCACAGCCGGTCCGGGCCGCAGGCCGCGGCGAGCAGGTCGAGGGTGGCGCCCATCCCGCCCGGGGCGGCGACGTCGTGTCCGGCCGCCCACACGTGGCAGGTGTCGAAGCACACCCCGAGCCAGGGGTGACCGTCGACCGCCTCCAGGTAGGGCCCCAGCTGCTCCACCCGCGCCGCCAGCGACCGGCCGCCGCCCGCGCTCGGCTCCACCATCAGCGTCGGCCCTCCCGCGGCCGCGGTGGTGTCCAGCAGCGGCAGCAGCTGCTCGCGCACCTGACGCATCGCCGTCGGAGCGTACCCGTCGTTGACCGCGCTGCCGGCGTGGAACACCACCCCGGCGGCGCCGATGGCGGCGCCGCGGGTGAGTGCGTGCGCGATCGCCGCCGCGGAGCGCTCCACCGTGGCCGCGGTGGGCGAGCCGAGGTTGACCAGCAGCGAAGCATGGATGTACGCCGGGACGCCGCGCTCGGCACAGCCGGCGGCGAACAGCTGATCCTGCGCGGGATCGCCGGGCGGCAGCGCCCACCCGCGCGGGTTGCCGACGAAGACCTGCACCGCCTCGGCACCGGCCGCATCGACGTACGGCAGCGCCGCCTTGGCCAGGCCACCGGCGGTGGGCGTGTGCGCACCGACCGGGCGTCGGGTCGCTGTCATTGGCAGAAGATGTGGACCTCGGAGCCCGGTGGCAGGCCGGTGCCGGGGCTGGGGATCTGGAGGAACACCCGGTCGCGGCGCCCGCCGTCGCGGAGTACCTCGAAGCCGGCGTCGCTGAGCTCCCGCTCGGCGTCCCGGCACCGGTCGCCCATGACGTCCGGCATCGGGATCGTGGACGGGCCGTCGCTGATCTCCAGCCGCACCGTGTCGCCGCGCTCCACACCGGCGCCGGCACCCGGATCCTGGTGGATGACCTCGCCGCCGGGCCGCTCGCTGTCCACCTCGACCACCTCGACCTCCAGCCCCCGCTCGTGCAGCTCGCTCTCGGCCTCGTCGATGTGCTCCCCGATCAGGTGCGGCACCTCGATCGGCGCCCGGCCCCGGCTGACCGTCAACACCACCTGGTCACCGGGCTGCATCTCGGTGCCGGGCTCCGGGTCGACCGAGAGCACCCGACCTTGCGGCACGGTGTTGCTGAAGCCGGGTTCGCCCTCGATCACCTCCAGGCCCAGCCGCTCCAGCTGCCGGCGGGCCACCTCCGCGTCCGCCCCGATCACGTCGGGGACGATGGCGGCCTCGGAACCGAGCGACAGCGTGAGCATGATCGTGCCACCGCGTTTGATCCGGCCGGTCGGCTCCTGCGCGAGCACCAGACCCTCGGCCAGGTGTTCGCTGTGGCGCGGATCGTCGTAGATGACCCGCAGGCCGTTGGCCTCGGCCTCGGCGACCGCCTCCTGCTGCGGCATGCCGGTCAGGTCCGGTGCCGGCATCCAGCGGCCGAAGCCGAACCAGTAGACACCGACCACCAGCAGCAGCGCGACCACAGCACCGACCGCCACCAGCACCGGTTGCTGGCGGGCCGCGGCTACCGGGTCGAAGGGGGCCCGTCCCCTTCCTCCGGTGTGCGTGCTGGTCCAGCTTCCCGCCCGTGGCCGCCCGGTGCCACCGGAGGGCAACCGTGCCCAGGGGGGTCGTTCCGTGGCCGGCACCGCCGAGATCACCATGGTGGAGTCGGCCGGGGTGGGTGCGCCGGCGCCTGTGACCAGCTGCTGCCGTACGGCTCGCACCTCGGCCAGCAGTGCGCCGGCGTCGCTGGGACGCGCCCCGGCCTGGCGGTCGGTGGCGCGGGCCACCAGCTGGTCCAGGCCGGAGGGTAGCTCCGGCCGGTAGCTCGACGGCGCAGGGACCGTGCGGTCCACGTGCTGCCAGGCGATCTGGGCGGGCCCGCCGGTGTCGTAGGGCACCCGCCCGGTCAGCATCTCGAACAGCATGATCCCGGTCGAGTACACGTCACTGCGCGGGTCGGCGTACCCGCCGGTGACCAGCTCCGGGGCCACGTACGCGGGGTCGGCGCCGGGACGTCCCGGGCCGGCGAGTCCGAACTCGCCGATCTTGGCCACCGCGTCGACGAGGTTGCCGATCCCGCCGCTGGGCGCCTCGGCGACCAGCACGTGCGCCGGCTGCACCTCGCCGTGCACCAGCCCGGCGCGGTGCGCGGCGGCCAGGCCGGCGAGCACCTGCTCGGTGACGGCCAGCGCCTCCTCCGGCGACAGTCGCCGGCGGGCCGCCAGCACCTCGCGCAGGCTGCGTCCCTGCACGCGCTCCCGCACCAGGTACGGTAGGCCCTGGTGGGTCCCCTGGTCGTAGGTGGCGACCACGTTCGGATGGGTAAGGCGGGCGACCTGCTGGGCATGGTCGACAAAGTGGGCGGCGGACGACCCGGGCACCGGGTGGGTGATCGTGACCGTGACGGGGCGCCCCAGCCGTTCATCGGTGGCGGTGTACACGGCTGCCGCGCCGCCAAGCGTCAGCCGGTCGCGGAGACGGTATCGTCCCCCGATCAGCGAGCCGAGCAGCGTGTCTGCGACCTGAGTGTCCATGTCTGGCACGCAGTCTACGGTTCCCTGCTCCGTGGCACCTGCAGGGCCGTCCCCGGCGGGTCCCGGCGCGCGCGGGGCGGGCGTGATCGCTGGCGCGCCTGCCGCCGTCGTGGCAGGGTGAACGGGTGAGCGAAACCACCTCCGAGGGCGCGCCCACGACGTGGCTGACCTTTCCGGATGTCGCCGAGAAACTGGACGTGCCGGTGAGCAAGGTGCACCAGATGGTCCGTGACGGGGCCCTGCTGTCGGTACGCCGCGACGGTGTGCGGCAGGTGCCGGGTGAGCTGGTGGCCAACCATACCGTCCTCAAGCACCTGCCGGGCGTGATCACACTGCTGCGGGACGCCGGGTTTGACGACGAGGAGGCGTTGCGCTGGCTCTACCAGCCCGACGACTCCCTACCGGGTACCCCGGCGCAGGCGCTGGCAGGCGATCAGGCCACCGAGGTCAAGCGGCGGGCGCAGGCACTCGGGTTCTGACGCTGCCCACCGTCGCCGACCGGCGTCAGACGTTGCGGGTGGTGGCGGCGGACGCCAGTTCGGTCAGCACCGCGGCGGCATCCGGTTGCACCGGGACGGTCGCCAGCGCGTCCAGCGCCACCGCGGCGAGTTCGGTGATGCGCTGTTCGGTGCGCGCCAGTGCCCCGGTGCCGGTGATGATCCGCCGCATCCGCTCCACCTGTGCGGCGTCCAGATGCGGGTCGCCCAGGCCGGCGTCGAGCGCCGCGCGGTCGTGCGGGTCGGCCGCCTCGCACGCTGCGGCGACCAGGTAGGTGCGTTTACCCTCGCGCAGGTCGTCACCGGCCGGCTTGCCGGTCTGTGCCGGGTCGCCGAACACGCCCAGAGTGTCGTCGCGCAGCTGAAACGCCTCGCCGAGCGGCAGCCCGTACCCGGAATAGGCGGCGGTTACCGCCGGGGAGGCGTCGGCGAGCGCAGCACCGAGCAGCAGCGGGTGCTCCACGGTGTACTTCGCGGACTTGAATCGGGCGACCTTGGTGGCGCGTGCGGTGGTGCTGTCGCCGGTGGCCTGGGTGTGCATGTCCAGGTACTGGCCGGCGGTGACCTCGGTGCGCATCCGGTGGAAGACCGGTTGTGCCCGGGCCAGCGCGGCCTGGTCCATGCCGCCGGAGTGGAGCAGGTCGTCGGACCAGATCAGGCACAGGTCGCCGAGCAGGATCGCCGCCGCCGTGCCGAACGCGTCCGGGTCGCCGTGCCATCCGGCGGAGCGGTGCTGGGTGGCGAACCGGCGGTGCACGGCCGGTTCGCCACGGCGCAGGTCGGAGCCGTCCATCACGTCGTCGTGGATCAGCGCGCTGGCCTGCACGAGTTCCAGCGCCGCCACGGTGGCCACCACCTCGTCGCTGTCCTGGCCGCCGGCCCCGCGGTAGCCCCAGTAGGCGAAGGCCGGTCGTAGCCGCTTGCCGCCGCCGAGCACGAAGGCCTCCAGGGCGTCCGCGACCGCGCTCAGGTCGGGGTCGACGCCGGCGAGGTGGGCACGTTGCCGCCCCAGGAAGTCGGCCAGCGCCTTCTCGACCCGGGCGCGCAGCCCGACGTGGTCGACCGGTGAGTGCACACCATGACGCTACCGCGTCACCTGCGCCCGGCCGCTGCGCGGGCGCGGTGGTGCGTTGGCGAATCACCGCCGGGCAGATAGTCCGCGGCTGCGGTCGCCAGCCGCTGGTATCCGCGCACCGCCGGCACGTCGCGGTAACGCACCAGCAGCGGGTGCAGCTGCCGCAGCCCGGCCGCGGCGCGTGCCGAGCCGGCGCGTACGGCGGCCACCCAGGCGTCCGCGGCGACTTCGCAGGCCTGCTCCACCTCGCCGAGGTCGAGGTAGGCGCGAGCCAGCCAGCCGGCGTACACGGCTCTGGTGCGTGGCGTGCGACATGACGAGATGCTGAGCAGCAGCGGTGCCGCCCGCATCGGGCGACCTACCGCCACCAGGCAGCGGCCGGTCATCGCGGTCAGTTCGGCCTCGTCGACCCAGTACAGCCAGTCCGGCTCCCGGTCAGGTGCGGTGGCGCGGTTGGCGGCGCGGTCGGCGCGGGCAAGGGCGGCGTGGGCAGCGCGGCGCTCGTCGACACCGGCGGCCGCGAGGGCGACACGGTGCAACAGCAGCGCCCGGCACCGCGCGCTGGCGGGGGAACGGGCGCCACTGTACGCGGTGCGGGCCAGCAACAGCGCCTCCTGCGGGCGCCCGACGGCCAGGTGGTGGTGGCTGACCGACCCGAGCAGGTGCCCGGCCAGCGGTCGGTCGCCGGCGGCCGCGGCGGCGCGCAGCCCCACGCTCCAGGCGCGCTGCGCGCGCCGTGGCTGGCCGGCGTCGGCGTGAACCCAGCCGGCGAGCTGTGCCCATCCGGCCACCAGCCGCAGCGCGTCCCGGTCGGCCCTAGCCGGGGGCGAGGCGGTGATCACCGCCCGCAACTCGCGGTCGATGGTCCCGGCCAGGTCGACGCCGCCGACCACGTCATCCATCTGTCGCAGCGTCCGTAGCCGGGCCGGACCGGGCGGGTCGCCGGCGGCCGGGATGGCCGGCCGGCGTGGCGCGGGCGCAGGCGGGCGGTGTCCCGGTGGGCCGGCCAGCCACGCGTGGGCCAGCAGGCGCACCTCGTCGCCCCCGGCCCGGTCGAGTGTGTCGAGCAGGTCGGCGGCGGTCGGCGGGTGCCACAGCCGGCGGGGGTCACCGGTGGCCGGGTCTGCGGCGTGGCGGCGGGCGGCCGTGGCGGACTCCAGCGCCTCCAGCGGGGTGTCGAGGACCAGCGCGAGCCAGCCTCGCCAGAAGGGGCCGGGCACCCGCTCCTCACGCTCCCAACGGGACACTTCGTGGCGGCTGACCGTGGGGGTGCCGGCCGCGGCGCACAGCAGCTCGGCCAGGCGTAGCTGGCTGAGACCGCGCGCCAGGCGCAACCTGGTCAGCATCGCCCCGATCGGCTCGCCGGGGGAGCGGTCCGCGCCGGTGTGCGGCTCCGGTGTCATCGCCTCACCCCCGGGTGGTCTCGGGGTGGCCCGGCGGGCTGGCCCCGGTGGCGGGCCCCGCCGATGGCCCCCTGCGGTGGCTCCTGTTTAGCACGTAGGTACGACGGTGTGCTGTCGACGGGCGCGTCCCACGCGCCAGGGAGGAGGCGTCGACATGACCGGGCTGCCGTTCGACCCGCGACACCCGCCGGAGCACCCGCCGCCGCAGGTACGCCGCCCGCTGCTGTGGCGGATGGGCTGGCGGCTGGTCACTGACCATGGTCCGCCATCGACATTCGCTGGGCTGGGCCGGCCGGAATGCCGGTGCTGTGGTCGCCGCTGGCCGTGCGAGCCGTACCTGCTGGGCAGGCGCGGTCTCGTGGCCTCATTGACGGATCCGCCACCGGGCCACGGCCGGCGCGGGGAGGTGGCTGACGGCCGGCTGGTGCTGGCGCCGCCGCCGTCGCGCCAGCACGAGCTGGTGGTCGCCAACCTCGCCACCCGGATACGGACGGTGCTGCCGGACGGGAGCGCGGTGCGCACCGGCCAACCGGTGCGGTTGCCCGACGGGGACACCCCGGTGCCCGACCTGCTGGTGACCACGGACGCGACGCCGGGACCGCCGACGCCGTCGGTGCTGCACACGGTGGTGGAGGTGATCGGTGATGACGGCCGGTTTCTGGACCGGGTGTGGAAGCGGGACCGCTTCGCCGCCGCGGGCGTGCCGTGCTTCTGGCAGGTGGAGTTGCGGCCGTGGCCGGGATTCCGGGGTCCGGCGCCGCTGGTAATGGCGCGGGTGCGGGAGACAGGTCGCTGGCGGGAGGTAGTGGCCACCGCCGGTGAGGCCCGGGACCTCCCGCTGGTGTGCGGGCGGGGGCCGAGCGGGGTGGCGGTCACGGTGCCGGTGCGGCTCGATCCCGCCGTACTCACGCAGCGTGACGGTCAGGACAAGTGAGGTCGTATCAGCCCGCCGGAAGCCGGCCCCCGGAACCGGGTGGTGGAGTGACGCAGATCACAACCTATAGGCTGGGCGGCATGGTTTCCACCGACCCCTCGGACAACACCGGACGACATCCGTCGATTGGTGACCTGATCCGCAACCACGGCCCGACGTTCTCGTTCGAGTTCTTCCCACCGAAAAACCCGGAGGGCGAAGAGACGCTGTGGCGCTCGATCCGGGACCTGGAACGGCTGCGGCCCTCGTTCGTGTCGGTCACCTACGGCGCCGGCGGCTCGACGCGGGACCTCACGGTCGAGGTGACGGAGCAGATCGCCACGGACACCACCCTGCTGCCGATGGCCCACCTGACCGCGGTCAACCACTCGGTGGCCGAACTGCGACACGTCATCGGCAGATTGGCGGCGGTCGGCATCCGCAACCTGATGATCATCCGTGGTGACCCCCCGGGTGATCCGCTGGGTGAATGGGTGCCGCACCCGGACGGTGTGGTCTACGCCGAGGACCTGGTCCGGCTGGCCCGCGAGATCGGCGACTTCAGCGTCGGCGTCGCCGCGTTCCCGTACAAGCACCCGCGCTCGCCCGACATCGCCACTGACACGAAGTACTTCGTGCAGAAGTGCCGGGCCGGCGCCGAGTTCGCGGTCACCCAGATGTTCTTCGACCTCGACGACTACCTGCGGCTGCGCGACCGGGTGACGGCCGCCGGGTGCGACACCCCCATCGTCGCCGGAGTGATGCCGGTGACCGCGATGCGAACCATCGAGCGCGCCGAGCAGTTGTCCGGTGCGCCGTTCCCGCCGGCCCTGGCAGCGGAGTTCGAGCGGATCGCCGACGATCCCGCCGCGGTGCGGGCCAAGGGCATCGAGCACATGAGTGAGATGTGCCAGCGCCTGCTGGACGAGGGCGCGCCGGGCATCCACTTCATCACCATGAACCGGTCCACAGCCACCCGCGAGGTGTGGCACAACCTCGGTGACTACGTCCGCACCTGAGCACCGTCGGCGGTCGCTGCCTCGTTGAGGCGGTGATGGATACCGCACGAGTGGACTGGCAACGCTATGCCGTGGCCTGGGCCGAACGCCACGGCGGGTACGACCCGCGCCGGGCGCCGCCGCTGGTGCTGCGGTGGCAACAGCTGGCGTACCGGGTCGGCGCGACGCTGACGGCGATCCGGGTGCGCCCGGCGGCGGTGACCGTGATGGGGCTGGCCCTGACCGGGACGGCGATCTACGCCGCGAGTCGGGCCGGGATCTGGATGATCGCGGCCGCGCTGCTGGTGCTGGCCGGCGTGTTCGCCAACACGGTCGACACCGCGGTGGGTCTTCAGAACCCCCGGACGACCCGGCTGTCGATCATCCGGGAGGCGGTGGCCGCCCGGCTGGCCGAGGTTGCCTGGCTGACCGCGTTCTGGGTGGTAGGTGTCGCGGGATTCGTGGTGGTCGCCTGTGGTGTGGTGACCTGGCTGCACGAGTATCTGCGCACCCAGGCGCTGGTCGCCGGCGCCAGCCGGGTCTCGGTGCAGTCGATCGGGGACCGGCCGACCCGGGCCGGCGCGGCGGTCGTCGGCCTGGGCCTGGCGGGCCTGGCCGGCCCCGAGCTCGACGCCGGCATCCTCACCGTGGCCAGCGCGGCGTGGCTGCTGCTGGGCGTGCTGGGCTTCAGCCAGCTAGCCGGCGCGGTCCGACGGTCCCGCACCCTCCGCCGGACGCTGCGGTGAGCGGTCCTCGTCGTCGATCGGCAGGGTGCGCCCCAGCACCGCGAACTTGCGCGCGTCCCCGGGGAAGGCGAGGTTGCGCACCACGTCGATGAAGCCGAACCGGCGGTAGAGGCGCCAGGCCCGGGACTCCTCCTCGCCGCCCTCCGGCGTGGACAGCAGGGTGGTAGCACCCTCGGCCATGTGCAGCAGAGCGCGCAACTGCCGCGTGCCCAGGCCGTGGCCGTGGGCAGCGGTGCGCACGTGCAGTTCGACCACCTCGAAGCAGTCGGACAACCAGGTCTCGCGTGCCTGCGGTGTCAACGCGGCGCTGACCTGGTCGTGCCACCACTGGCCCGGCTCGGAGTGGTAGCCGTACCCGAAGCCGACCAGCGACCCGTCGGTGGTCAACGTCGCCACCGCCCGGAATCCCGGCCGGCGCAGATGCGTGCTGATGTAGCCGCGCCTGGTCGCCAGCACCTCGGGCCGGTAGCCCATGGCGTCGCCGTACACCTCGATCACGTCGTCAAGCCGCCGGGCCAGATCGTCCGGCTTCCACGGCACCAGCCTCATCGCCCGCCTCTCGATGTCGTCAACCGGTGACCGTACGCCACCGCGCCCGGCCAGTCACGCCACCTCGGCAGGCGTGCCGTCGGTGATGCGGGTCAGCTCGGCGTACGTGATCGGAAACACCGCGCTGGGCACGCCACCGGCGGCCCAGATCTCGCCGTACCGCGCCAGAGCCGTGTCCACCAGCGTGCGCAGCGGCTTGGGATGTCCCACCGGCGCCACCCCGCCGATCGGCTGTCCGGTGTGCTCACGGACGAACTCGGCGCTGGCCCGGCGTACCCGCGGCATGCCGAGCGTGGCCGCCAGCCGGGTGGTGTCGACCCGGTGGGCGCCGGAGGTGAGCACGAGCAGCGGCTCGCCGTCGGCGTCGAAGATCAGCGAGTTGGCGATCTGCCCCAGCTCGACGCCGAGGGCGTCCGCGGCGGCGGCGGCGGTGTGCACCGCGTCGGGCAGGATGCGGATGCGCGACGGCCCGCCGGCCTCGTTGTGCGCGCCAGCCGCCTCCAGCACCTGCTGCACCATCTGGACGTTGGGATGAAGCCACATGCGCCCATCCTGCCCGGTGGGTCATCGAGCACGCACCCGGGTATCACGCGGTGCCAACGGCGTGCCCGGCGGCTTACCATGCCGGGATGAGTGACGACCCGACCATCGCCCTCACCGACACGATCATCGTGCCCGGCACCGGCGAGCCGCCGTTCGCCGGCAGCGTGGTGGTCGAGCATGGGCGCATCGTCGACGTCATCGACAGCACCCGCCGACCGTCGGTGGCCGGACCGGTCATCGGCTGTGGCGGCCGCAGCCTGCTGCCTGGTCTTATCGACGTCCACGTCCACATCGGGGCGCTGGACGTCAACATCACCGACCAGCAGCGGCACTACTTCGACAGCGAGGCGGCGCTGCGGATGGGCCGGGCGCTGACCGACCTGCTCGACCAGGGATTCACGACCGCCCGCGACGCCGGTGGCGCGGACGCGGGCTTCCGCCGGGCGGTGGAGCAGCAGGTGGTGGCCGGTCCGCGGCTGCGGGTGTCGGGGCGGCCCCTGTCGCAGACCGGTGGTCACGGTGACCGCCGGCTGGCCACCGAGGAGGCCACCGCGCAGGCGGCCCGGGTCGGGCTGGTGTCGCGTGTGGTCGATGGTCCCGACGAGGTACGCCGTGCCGTGCGGGAGGAACTGCGCCGCGGCGCCGACCAGATCAAGGTGATGGCCAGCGGTGGGGTGATGTCGCCGACCGACCGGCTGGACGCCGATCAGTTCTCGGCCGCGGAACTGGCCGCAGCGGTGGAGACGGCGCAGGCGGCGGGCAGCTACGTGCTGGCGCACGCCTACCCGCCGGAGGCGATCCGGCGGTGCGTGGCCGCCGGCGTGCGCTCGATCGAGCACGGCAACCTGCTGGACGAGCCGACCGCGCGGCTCATGGCCGCACACGCCACCTTCCTGGTGCCGACCCTGGTGACCTACGAGAAGCTGTACGAGTCGGGGGAGCGCGACGGTCTGTCGAAGGAGAACCTGGACAAGCTTGCCCGCGTGATCGACGCGGGGCTGGACAGCCTGCGCATCGCCCAGGCGGCAGGTGTCAGGATCGCTTCCGGCTCGGACCTGCTGGGGGCGATGGCGCGCCACCGCGGCCGGGAGCTGGCGATCAAGGCGCAGGTGCTGGGGGCGATGGGGGCGATCGTGGCCGCCACCCGCACCAACGCCGAGCTGCTGGGACTGGCTGACGAGATCGGCACGGTCGCGCCGGGCAAGCGGGCGGACCTGATCGTGGTGGACGGCGATCCGCTGGACGACCCGGGGCTGCTGGGACGCCCCGAGACCCTGTGGGCCGTGCTGGTCGACGGGCGCCTGCACAAAGCCCCGCCCACATAGGCGCCCTGCCGCCCCGCCCGCCACCGACACCGTACGCCGTGCCGGGCGGGGGGCGTGCGGACCGGAGGAGTGTCGGGGCCTTGGGGCGTCGGGGGCATCGGAGAGTTTTTGTCGGGGGGCGGGTGTAGTCTGAAGACATGATTGGTACGGCTGTTCGACTCGCTCGAACAACAGTGCAGTCCTCGGCTGTGCCGATCATGCGGCCCAGGCATTCGCGGGCCTGGGCCTTGGCAGGACCGTCGACCGCCGCCTACGACCCCCGGCGGCGGGAAACGGTCCGGTCAGCCGGTCGGTGCGGCGGGGGGAAGCGCCGCGCCGACCGGCACCTACGCTGCGTCCTTCCTCCGCAGCCCTCACCACGTCCGCTCACCGTGTCGGAATCGGAGGAGACACACCATGGCAGCTAAGTCCGCACTCACCGTCCCGGCCCATGTGCTGCCGCACCGCAGCCCCGCCGAGCTGATCCAGCTCGCCCGGCAGGGCCTGCAGGAGGCGGCCGTGACCCGTCCGGACGGGCTGCGCTACGCCACCGCCCACCTGGCCGCACTGCGGGCGGCCGCCGCGGTGCTCGCCGCCCGTGCCCAGCCGGCACCCGGCCGTCGCAACCGGGTGACCAGCGTCTGGGCGTTGCTGACCCGGGTCGCCCCGGATCTGGGGGAGTGGGCGGCCTACTTCGCCGCCGGAGCCGCCAAGCGGGCCGCGGCCGAGGCGGGCATCCCGCGGACGGTCAGCGCCCGGGAGGCCGACGACCTGCTGCGCGCCGCCGAGCAGTTCACCGCGGTGGTGGAGCTCGCGCTCGGCCTGGCCCACCAGCCCACGCTGGTCCCGGCCGCGGCCTGACGCCGCCCACACCGGGAGCACGGGGAGGGCATGGTGGCTGTGGAAGCGGCCGCGGCACTGGAACTGGCCGGACGACTCCGGCGTGCCAGCGACCTGACCGGCGCCGCCGCCTGCGGCGACCAGGATCGGCTGCTGCCGGTGGCGCCGCAGTTGCATCCGCTGCTGCCGGGGCTGCGCCGGGGCAGCAGCGTGGCGGTGGCCCCGGGCGCCAGTTCACTGGTGCTGGCACTGCTCGCTCCGGTCTCGGCCGCCGGGTCCTGGGTCGCGGTGGTGGGCATGCCCGGGTTGGCGCCGCTGGCGGCTGCTCAGGCCGGTGTCGCCCTGGAGCGCCTGGCTCTGGTGCCGCATCCGGGGCCGGAGTGGACCACGGTGGTCGCCGCGTTGCTGGACGGGGTGGATGTGGTGGTGGTCGCGCCGTCCGGCCCGGTCAGCGAGCGGGTGGCCAGCCGGCTGGCCGCCCGCGCCCGCCAGCGCGGCAGTGTGCTGGTCCCCTACGGCCGGTGGCCGGGTGCGGAGTTGACACTGACCGCCGAGCACGGGGTCTGGGACGGCCTGGGCGCCGGCCACGGCCGGCTGCGCGGCCGGGAGCTGACCGTCCGCGCGCAGGGGCGGGGTGCGGCCACCCGGCCGCGCCGGGTGCGGGTCCTGCTGCCCGACGCTGCCGGCCGGCTCGCGTCTGCGGCGCATGCGCCGGGGGCCGTTCGACCTGCCTTCACCCTCATCGCCGGCGGCCGGCGGTCAACTGAAGCGCCCCGCGGCTCGCAGGATCCGCAGCGCGTTGAGGGTGATCATCTCGTTGGGGCCTGACCGGCCCCAGTCGGCGGCCTCCACAGCGGTGGCGCTGCCCGGTGGTGGCGCTGCCCGGTGGTCGCGCTGCCCGGCGGTTTCCACCTGGCGGCTAGGACAGCTGGGCCGGCGGCCGCCACTTCAGCACCCGCCCGGTCGCCGCGGTAAATGCCGCGCCGGCAACAGGATCATGCGGTTGACGCCGCAGGCCCGAGGCCGCAGGCTGGGCTGATGCACTATGTGATCATCGGGGCGGGCGCGGTCGGCGGCACCGTCGGTGGGCGGCTGCACCAGCACGGACACCGGGTCACCCTGGTGGCCCGCGGAGCGCACCTGGAGGCGATGCGCGGCAAGGGTCTGCGGCTGGCCACTCCGGACGGTGAGCACATGCTCGAGGTGCCCGCCGCGGCGGATCCGTCCGAGGTGGAGCTCACGAGCGACTCCGTCCTGGTGCTCACGGTCAAGTCGCAGCACACCGAAGCGGCGCTGGCGGAGTGGGTGGACGCACCGGTGCGCGGCGGGGGCACCGCCGGCGAGCGGCTGCCGCTGCTGTGCGCGCAGAACGGGGTCGCCAACGAGCGGGCCGCGCTGCGCCGGTTCGCCCGGGTGTACGGGGTGTGCGTGTGGCTGCCGGCGACATTTCTCGAACCGGGCACGGTGGTCGCGCAGGGCCACCCGTGCTCCGGCGTGCTGCACCTGGGCCGTTACCCCGGCGGAGATCCGGACGGAGTCCTCACACAGGCGGCCGCGGATATCGGCGCCAGCCAGCTGGCGGCGCGGGTGCGCAGCGACGTGATGCGCTGGAAGTACGGCAAGCTGCTGGGCAACCTCGGCAACGCGGTCGGCGCCCTGCTCGGCGCGCGGGATGCGGAGCTGGTCGCCCAGCTGCGCGAGGAGGGCACCGCGGTGCTGGCCGCCGCCGGCATCGCCCACACCTCCCGGGAGGAGGAGATCGCCGAGCGCGGTGACCTGGTCGACGTCCGGACGGTGGCGGGACAGCGCCGCGGCGGCAGTTCGACCTGGCAGAGCCTGGCGCGGCAGACCGGGTCGGTCGAGGTCGACTACCTCAACGGCGAGGTGGTCCTGCTGGGTCGCCAGCACGGGGTGCCCACCCCGGCCAACCTGGCCTTGCAGCAGTTGGTGCGCCGTGCGGCCCGGGAACAGACCGCACCGGGCCTGCTGTCCGCGGCGGAGCTGCGCGCCCTGATCTGACGCCGACACCGCCGATGACCTGCGCGGTCTGATCGTTCGTTCGATACTATAGAACATGTGATCGAGTACGCTCGACCGGTGCGCACGCTGCTGGTCCAATGCCCGGACTGGCCGGTGATCGCGGCCGAGATCGTCGACGCGGTGCCGGCGCACGCGCCGGTGGCGGTGCTGCACGCGGGCCAGGTGATCGCCTGTTCCCCGACCGCCCGCGCCGAGGGGGTGACCCGCGGGCTGCGCAAGCGGGAGGCGCAGGGGCGATGCCCGCAGGTGGTGGTCGTGGCCGCGGACCCGGCCCGGGACGTGCGCGCGTTCGAGCCAGTGGTCGCCGCGGTCGAACAGGTCGCCGCCGGGGTGGAGGTGGTCCAACCGGGCACCTGCGCGACCGCGGTGCGGGGACCGGCACGCTACTTCGGCGGGGAGGAGGCGGCCGCCGAGCGAGTGGTGGAGCAGGTGGCCACCGAGTGTGCGGTGGAGGCGCTGGTCGGCATCGCCGACGGGGTCTTCGCCGCCGGACAGGCGGCCCGCACCGGCCGGATGGTGCCGCCCGGCGGCAGCCGGCAGTTCCTCGCCGGGCTGGACATCGGTGCGCTGGAGCGGCCCGAGCTGACCGACCTGCTGCGCCGGCTCGGCATCCGCACCCTGGGCGACTTCGCCGCACTGCCCGCCGCGGACGTGCTCACCCGGTTCGGCTTCGAAGGCGCGCTGGCGCACCGGCTGGCCTCCGGCGCCGACGACCGGCCGCTGGCGGTGCGCCAGCCTCCGCCGGATCTCGCGGTCGCGCAGGAGTACGACGAGCCGCTGGAGCGGGTGGACGTGGCCGCGTTCGCCGCCCGCGCGCTGGCGGAGCAGTTGCACGACACCCTTGCCCGGCGTGGGCTGGGGTGCACCCGACTGGGCATCGAGGCGGTCACCGCGCACGGGCAGGAGCTGCACCGCACCTGGCGCCATGACGGCCTGCTGGATGCTGCGGCGATCACCGACCGGGTGCGCTGGCAGCTGGAGGGGTGGTTAACCGGGGTGCGCCGCGGCGAGACGCCCGGCCCGCCCACGTCCGGGATCCGGTGGCTGCGGCTGGTCCCGGAGGGGGTGCTGACGCAGCTGGCCCAGCAACCCGGCCTGTGGGGCCAGGACGGAGCGGGCCGACAACGCGCCGCCCGGGCGCTGGCGCGGGTGCAGGGCCTGCTCGGTCCGGATTCGGTGTTCACCGCGGTGCTGCGCGGCGGGCGGTCCCCGGCCGACCAGGTGCGCCTGGTCCCCTGGGGCGACGAGCGGACCGGACCGACCCCGGCACCGTGGCCGGGACGGTTACCGGCGCCGGCGCCGGCGACAGTGCTGCCGGAGCCGGCGGCGGCTGATGTCCGGGACGGGGCCGGCCGGCCGGTGACGGTCAGCGCCCGGCTGGCGCTGTCGGCCGCACCCGCCCGGCTGATCCTCGGTCAGGACGAGCCGGTGGAGATCACCGGGTGGGCGGGGCCGTGGCCGGTCGACGAGCGCTGGTGGGCGCCGGGCGAGGCGCGCCGGGCGGCCCGGTTCCAGGTCGTTCTGGCAGACGGCCGGGCCCTGCTGCTGGCGCTGTCCGGCGGTGCGTGGCGGGTGGAGGCGGTCTATGACTGACCGGACCGGTGGGGGGTGGTGCTGCTCAGACCCGGATGACGGTCAGGCCGGGTATGCCGTCCGGGAAGCCGTTGTCCTGCGTGACCACCGCCATGCCGTGCGCTATCGCGGTGGCGGCTATCCACGAGTCATTGATCTCCATTCGAAGATCGCCACTGCGCAGTTGGCGCCGGAGCAGCGCCCAGGCAGCCGCGACCTGATCCGCCACCGGGAACGGCGCCAGTCGCTGCGCGGCGGCCAGCGTGCTCAGCCGTCTCGACCGGGCGGCGTCGTCGGGTGCCTGCAGCACGCCGAGCCGCAGCTCCGCCACGGTCACCACACTGACGCCCACCTCGTCCGGCACCGAGGGCAGGTCGAGCGGGCGCCCAGACTCCCGGGCGATGAACACCGACGTGTCGAGCAGGCCGACAGTCATCGCTGCCACGGGTCGGCCAGGTCGTCGGTGGTCTCCGTCAGTTCCGTGGCGAGCTCATCAGCGAGTGCGGGATCGGCCTGCGGCAGCCCGGCGAGGAACTCTCGTGCGCGCACCGTGGTGGGTCTGCTGTGGCGGGGCACCAGCAACGCCACCGGCCGGTCGTTGACAGTGACTTCCAGCGTCTCGCCCGCTTCGACCCGGTGCAGCACCTCGCTTACGTGGTTGCGCAGCTCCCGGACTGGGATGCGGCCGGTTACCTCGTTCACATTGAATACCGTAGCACTTTTGCTACGCCGAGGAGGCACGTGATGGGCTGGAACAACCCGAAGGTGCCGTGGTCGGAGCTGGAGCGGGTGCTCTCCGGCCGCGGAGACGGGCGCACGCCGGTGGTGGACCCGCTCGCGGTCGACGGCGACGATGAAGCCGGTTCGCGGCTGCGGTCCTCGCAAGCTGCGGTCCTTGCGCATCACGGTGGAGACTCGCCGGCGTGGACGCGCAAGCGCCCGCCGTACGAGGCGCCGGGACCGATCCGCGGCAGGTCTACCGTGGACTACGCCGAGCTGCACTGCCATTCCAACTTCAGCTTCCTGGACGGGGCCAGCCACCCCGAGGAGCTGGCCGAGGAGGCCGCCCGGCTGGGACTGTCGGCGCTGGCGCTCACCGACCACGACGGGTTCTACGGCGTCGTGCGTTTCTCCGAGGCCGCCCGGGCACACCACCTGCCCACCGTCGTCGGCGCCGAGCTGTCGCTGGGCCTGCCCGGGCCACAGAATGGCGAACCCGACCCGTACGGCCACCACCTGCTGGCGCTGGCCCGCGGCCCGGCCGGCTACGCGCGGCTGGCGCGCGCCATCTCCGAGGCCCACCTGCGCGGCGGCCAGAAGGGCCGGCCCGACTACCAGAACCTGGACCGGGTCGCCGAGACGCTGCGCGACCACGTGCTGGTGCTGACCGGCTGCCGCAAGGGGCACGTGCCGGCGGCGCTGGCCACCGGCGGCGCGCAGGCGGCGCGCCGGGAGCTGGACCGGCTGGTGGCCCTGTTCGGCGCCGACAACGTGGCGGTGGAGCTGACCTGCCACGGCGAGGCCACCGACGACGAGCGCAACGACACGCTCGCCGCGCTGGCGGGCGACTTCCGGCTGCCCACGGTGGCCACCACCAACGCCCACTACCATGCCCCGGCGCGGCGGCGGCTGGCCACGGCGCTGGCAGCGGTGCGCGCCCGGCGCAGCCTGGACGAGATGGACGGTTGGCTGCCGGCGGCAGCCACCGCGCACCTGCGCAGCGGCCAGGAGATGGCCGACCGGTTCGCCGCCTGGCCCGCATCGGTGGCCAACGCCGCCGCGCTCGGTGCCGAGTTGGCCTTCGACCTGCAGCTGGTGGCGCCGAGGCTGCCGGACTACCCGGTGCCGGACGGCCACACCGAGATGAGCTGGCTGCGGGAGCTGACCAGGCGCGGAGCCCGGCGCCGGTACGGCGACCGGGCCGGGGCGTGGCGGCAGATCGCCCACGAGCTGGACATGATCGAGCAGCTGGGGTTCCCCGGCTACTTCCTGGTGGTCAACGACATCGTCACGTTCTGCCGGGACAACGGCATCTACTGCCAGGGCCGCGGGTCGGCGGCCAACTCGGCGGTCTGCTACGCGCTGGGCATCACCAACGTCGACGCGGTCGCGCACGAGCTGCTGTTCGAGCGGTTCCTGGCACCCGAACGCGACGGGCCGCCGGACATCGACATCGACATCGAGTCCGACCGGCGAGAGGAGGTCATCCAGCACGTCTACGCCAAGTACGGCCGCCACCACACCGCCCAGGTCGCCAACGTCATCTCGTACCGTCCCCGCTCGGCGGTGCGCGACATCGCCCGCGCGTTCGGGTTCTCGCCCGGCCAGCAGGACGCGTGGAGCAAACAGCTCGACCACGGGCATTCTGTCGGCGCCGCCGAGGTGGAGGGCATCCCGGAGCAGGTGGTGACCTACGCCGACGCGCTGCAGACCTTCCCGCGGCACCTGGGCATCCACTCCGGCGGGATGGTGATCTGCGACCGGCCGGTCATCGAGGTGTGTCCGGTCGAGCACGCCCGGATGCCCGGGCGCACCGTGCTGCAGTGGGACAAGGACGACTGTGCACAGGTGAACCTGGTCAAGTTCGACCTGCTGGGGCTGGGGATGCTCTCGGCGCTGCGGTACGCGTTCGACCTGGTCGCCGCCCACGAGGGCAAGCGGTGGGAGCTTCACACCATCCCGGCCGAGGACCCGGAGGTGTACGACATGTTGTGCCGGGCCGATTCGGTGGGGGTGTTCCAGGTGGAGAGCCGGGCGCAGATGGCCACCCTGCCGCGGCTGAAGCCGCACACGTTCTACGACCTGGTGGTGGAGGTGGCGCTGATCCGCCCCGGGCCGATCCAGGGCGGCTCGGTGCATCCGTACATCCGGCGCAAGAATGGCCTGGAGCCGCCGGAGGTGGCCCACCCGCGGATGGCGAACGCGCTGCGGCGCACCCTCGGGGTGCCGCTGTTCCAGGAGCAGCTGATGCAGCTGGCCATCGACGTGGCAGGGTTCAGCGCGGCCGAGGCCGACCAGCTGCGCCGGGCGATGGGCTCGAAGCGGTCGGTGGCGAAGATGGCGCGCATGCGCGACCGGTTGTACGAGGGGATGGCCGCGGGCGGGATCACCGGGGAGGTGGCCGACGACCTCTACCGGAAGCTGGCGGCGTTCGCCGACTACGGCTTCCCGGAGAGCCACGCCATCAGTTTCGCCTACCTGGTCTACGCCAGTTCCTGGCTCAAGCGCCACCATCCGGCGGCGTTCTGCGCGGCGCTGCTCAACGCCCAGCCGATGGGCTTCTACTCACCCCAGTCGTTGTGCGACGACGCGCGCCGGCACGGGGTGACGGTGCGGCGCCCGGACGTCAACGCCAGCCGGGCAGCGGCCACGCTGGAGCCACCGGTGGTCACCGGTGGGGCGCGCAACGGTCCCGGCGCCGACCCGGCCGGTTGGGGGACCGGCGGGCCGGTGGTGCGGCTGGGTCTGTCCAGTGTGCGCACCCTGGGCGACGCGGTCGCCGAGGCCATCGAGGCCGAGCGGGACCGGGGCGGCCCGTACGCCGGCATGGCCGACCTGGCGCGCCGGATGGCCACCGCCGGCACGCCGTTGACGGTGGCGCAGCTGGAGGCGTTGGCCACCGCGGACGCGTTCGCCTGCTTCGGGTTGAGCCGGCGGGAGGCGTTGTGGGCCGCGGGTGCGGCCGCGGCCGAGCGCACCGACCGGCTGCCCGGCCTGACCACCGGTACGGCGGCGCCGATGCTGCCGGGGATGGACGAGGTGGACCGGATGGTGGCCGACGTGTGGGCCACCGGCCTGTCGGCCGACCGGCACCCTGCTCAGCTGATCCGGGCGGAGCTGGACCGGCTGGGCGCGGTGCCGGTGTCGGCGCTGGCGCAGGCGGAACCGGGCCGGCGGGTGCGGGTCGGCGGGGTGGTCACCCACCGGCAGCGGCCGGCCACCGCTGGCGGGGTGACGTTCGTGAACCTGGAGGACGAAACCGGGATGCTGAACGTGACCTGCTCGCCGGGGCTGTGGCGGCGCTACCGGAAGGTGGCGCGCACCAGCGCGGCGCTGCTGGTGCGGGGGGTGCTGGAACGTGCCGAGGGGGTGGTCAACCTGCGCGCCGACCGGCTCGACCCGGTGGCGGTGCCAGCCCGGGTGGCTTCCCGCGACTTCCGCTGACCGGTCGCCGCGGCGTCTCAGACCAGCGTCTCCACCGCCACGGACGGATAGCGTTGCCGGAAGCCACCGTCGAGCGTGGCGAGCGTGAGGCCACCCGCCTGCGCGAAGGCCGCCAGGTAGTCGTCGGTCCAGAGCTTGTGGCTGTTGTCGTCCCGCGCTGACAACGCGCGCCAGACCGGTTCCAGATGCCCGGGCTCGTCGTACCAGATGACCCTGCCGTCGCTGCGCAGCTGGTCGATGACAGCCCAGGCGGCGCCGCGGGTCAACGCATCATCGCCCATCACCGACGGGTTCGACAGCAGGTGGAGCAGGCTCATCTGCGTGATCCGGCACAGGACGAACTCACGGTGCTGGCTCTCGAACCACCGGGCCGCCACCGGATGGTGAGCGTGCCGTCCCCACACCGCGGCCAGCCAGACCCCCACGTCGGGAAGGTTCACCGCCGGTCACCGGTCTTCTCGGCATCGTCAGCCGTCAGTGCCGCCTCGATGTCGAGGTTGGTGACCTCCCTGGCGGGTGTTGCGCCGAATCCCACCAACGGCAGCGTCACCCGGCCGGTCCGGCGATCTCGGGGCGGTGTGCCGAGCTCGCCCGCGAGGGCGCGGGCAAACAGCTCCCGGAGGCTTTCGCCCTGCTCTGCGGCGCGCGTCTTGGCGGCCCGCATGAGCTCGTCGGGAAGATCAACTGTAGTGCGCACAAAAACATATTACCATCAATTGCCTTGTACGCCGGGCTCGCGGCAGCGCTCAGGTCGCCTCCGGCCGGAGCTGCTGGACGTACTGGCCGGGGGTCACCCCGACCTGCTGCCAGAAGCTGCGGGCGAAGTGGCGTGGGCTCATCCGCGCCCGCGCGGCCAACGCGGGCACGCTCAGATCCGGTGGGCTGGAGCCGCCCGCGACTTCCGCTGAGACCGCACCACCCGTGAGCGGGGTCCGCACAACTCGCTACCCGCGCCAGATCGAAAAGGTCGGCAGTGGCTCGACCAGTCCCTCCCAGCGGTCCCCGAGGCGACTCCTCAGCCGCCGGCACACGTCTGTGAGCCGCGGCAACGCGCCGTACGCAGTGGCCGTGGCGAGGAAGGCGTCCAGGACGGCGAGGAGGCGTTGCCGGCGCCGGATGAGGAAGTGGCCAACGACGCCGTCGGAGTCGACAGCGGCTGAGGTCTTGGTGAGGTGCCAGAGCACCGACACGGCGCAGGCGCTGGTCATCTCGTCAGCGAACCGGCCGTCGTCGACGAGCTCCGGATAGGCGTCGGCGACCCCTGCCCGGTAGGTCGACATCAGCTGCCGTTCCAGTTGGTCGGGTAGCCGCAGTCCGTCCATGCACTTGAGGTAGCCCAGCAACGGGTAGGCGGCATCGAGGAACGGGTGGCGGAATGCAACCATTTCGAGGTCGACGACGCGCAGTCGACCGTTGACCATCATCCGGTTGGACGGGCACTGGTCGTAGAAGGTCAGACACGTGAGGTCCGCCGGTGGCGACATCCGCTCGACCACATAGCGCAGCTCGTCCGACGGTATGTCGTCCGGGTCGAGCCCTACGGCGGCCAGGGCGCGGGCCAGCACCGCGGACAGGTCGGCGACGTTCAACGGATTACCGGTCGGGTCGTTGCCGGGAATGGTGGATCCATACTTCGCGTGCAGGTGCGCATACTCGGCATACCGGCCCCTGGTGCGCGCGTGCACAGTCGCCAGCCCACGCATGCTTTCCAGCAGCCCTTCCTCTGCCCAGGCGGCTCGGGCCCGCAACAGCTGCGACAGCATGGGGGCGTTGCCGAGGTCTTCGAGCACCAGCATCGTGTTGGCGGCGGCGTACATTTCCGGTATCAGTTCCCGCGTCTGCGGGATGGCGCTGAGCAGTTCCAGGCCGGCGCGCTCCGGCAGCATCTGCTGCTCCGGCTGGTTGACGGTCTTGACGACAACGAACCCCGGGCTCAGCCGGGGTGCCTGCTTGACCCGGCACCGCAGCAGTGTGTGTCGACCCCATGAGCGGATCACGTCATGAATCCGCAGCCTGACTGGGTCTCCCCACTGCGTCGCCAACAGGTGCCCAGCCTCGTCCACAAGGCTCGGCACGCGATCGTCTGTAGACTCGTTCCGCACTCGATCATGGTACCCGCTACTCGGACCTTCACCACCGACCCGGCATCGCGGAGAGTAGGCCAGCGGACATCGCCGGCCGCTGACCGGCGGGGCAGTGGTCGCCGCGACCGCGGATGCCGGCACGATGGTGAGATGACACAGACCGCCCACCCCCTGACTCCTGCCGACGGCGACGCGATCCTCGCCGACAACTTCGCCCCCTGGATCCGCGAGCTCGGCCTCGTGGTCGAGCAGACCGGCGAGCGGCACGCCGTGCTGCGCCTGCCGTGGTCCGACCGGCTCGCGCGCGAGGGTGGGGCGCTGTGCGGGCAGGCGCTGATGGCCGCTGCCGACACCGCCGCGGTGATCGCGATCTCGGCCGCGCGCGGCGGGTACGGACCGATGACCACCGTCCAGCAGTCGACCAGTTTCCAGCGTCCGGTCACCGGCACCGACGTGCTCATCACCTGCCGGGTCAACAAGCTGGGCCGCACGCTGGCGTTCCTGTCCACCGACATGACCGCTGACGGGTCCGCGGAGCCGGCGGCGCGGGCCACCACCGTCTACGCCATCCTCGGCTGAGGGCGGCTCCGACCTGCACGCCGGAGTCTGGCGTACCGGTCGGGTCCCGTTCCTACACTGCGGTATGCAGTTCCGCGTCCTGGGGCCGGTCGAGGTCAGTACGACCAGTGGTCACACGGTGGAGCTCGGCAGCGAACGGCGTCGCACCATCCTGGCGGCGCTGCTGGCCGCGCGTGGCCGGGTCGTGTCGACCGGCCGGCTCGTCGATGCGGTGTGGCATCCGGACCCGCCGGTGAGCGCCCTGAACTCCCTGCGCAGCCACATCTCCCGACTGCGAGGCGAGCTCCGGGCCGCCGATGCGCGCGGGGGGCGGGCGGTGGTCAGCGGGCCCGACGGCTACCGGGTGGATCCGGAAGTCGCCGACTGGGACGCGGTGCGGTTCGAGCAGCTGGTGGCCCACGCGCGCGACACCCGGGACGTCGACCCGGCCGAGACAGTGACGCTGCTGGAGCAGGCCGAGCGCCTGTGGCGGGGGCCGGCGTTCGGCGAGCTGGCCGACAACGAGATAGTGCGACCGGAGGCGGTGCGCCTGGAGCGGCTGCGGGCCGACGCCGCCGACGACCGGGTCGACGCGCTGCTCGCTCTCGGTCGCCACCGGGAGGTGGTCGCCGAGCTGGAGGCCCGCACCGCCGCCGATCCGCTGGACGAGACTGCCCACAGCCGGCTGATGCTGGCCCTGTACCGCAGCGGCCGGCAGGCCGACGCGATGGCCGTCTACCGCGCGTTGCAGCGGCGTCTGCGAGACGAGCTGGGGGTGGATCCGTCGCCGGCGGCGCGTGCGGTGTACACGAGTGTGCTGCGGCAGGAGGCCGATCCCGCCGCGCCGGCGGTGGTCGGACGCCGGGCACCGTCCCCGCCGGAACGCGGGGCCGCAGCGTCCGTAGACCACCCGCCCGGGCCGCCCAACGGCCGGCAGCTCATCGGACGGGACGAGGACGTTGCCCTGGTCGCGGGGCTGGTTAACTCCTCCACTGTGGTAACCCTGACCGGACCTGGAGGGGTGGGCAAGACCCGGCTGGCCGAACGGGTGGCGGCTGAGGTCGCCGAACGTTTCGACGACGGTGTGGTCACCGGTTGGCTGGCGCCGGTGCGCGAGCCCGGCAGCGTGGGCATGGCGCTGGTGGGCGCTTTCGAGGTGCCGCAGCAGGGCGGCCGGTCAGCGGAAGAGACAGTGGTCGCGGCGGTGGGGCGTCGCCGGGTGCTGCTGGTGCTCGACAACTGCGAGCACGTGCTGGCGCCGGTCTGCCAGCTGGTGGCCACCCTGTTGGCCCGGTGTCCGCACCTGGCGGTGCTCGCCACCTCGCGCGAACCCCTCCGGCTGCCAGGTGAGCGGGTGTGGCGGGTCGCACCGCTGCCGGTGCCGCCGGCCGGCGCGGGCGCCGCCGAGGTCCTCGCGGCTCCCGCGGGCGCGTTGTTCCGGGACCGCGCTGCGGCGGCCGAGCCGGGATTCGTGCTCACCGGCGCGAGCGCACCCGCGGTCGCGGCGGTGTGCCGCCGCCTCGACGGGTTGCCGTTGGCGATCGAGCTGGCCGCCGCGCGGGTACGGGCGATGGACCCGGACGATCTCCGGGCGCGCCTGAGCGACCGGTTCGCCGTGCTGACCGGTGGCCCGGCGTACGAGGCGGGGCGGCACCGCACGCTGCAGGCGGTGGTGTCCTGGTCCTACGAGCTGCTCACCGAGCACCAGGCGCGACTGTTCGACCGGTTGTCGGTGTTCGCGGGCCCGTTCTCGCTGGGGGCCGCCGAGCACGTGTGCGCCGGCGAACCGGTCGCCGCCGGGCAAGTGCCCGGCGAGCTGGCGGAGCTGGTGGACAAGTCGATGGTGGCGGTGGACCGATCCGGTGAAGCGGTGCGTTACCGGTTGCTGGACACGCTGCGCGACTACGGTGCCGCCCGGCTCGCCGAGGCCGGCGCGACGGAGGTGCTGCGTCGGCGGCACGCCGACTACCACGTGGCGCTCGCCGAACAGTGGGGCCCGCGGGTGCGCGGCCCCGACCAGGCGGTCGCGTGCGCCGACATCGACGCGGTCATGGACGACCTGCGGGTCGCCCACGAGTGGTTGGTGGCCGCGGAGGACGTCGACGGGGCGTTGCGCCTGGCGGTCGCGTTGGGGGACTACCTCGAGGTCGGCCTGCGTGAGGAGATCACCACCTGGTTGGAACGGGCCGTGCACCTGACCGGGGCACCGGAGCACCCGGCATACCCGCTCGCACTCGCGGCGGCGGCGTACGGCGCAGCCCTGCGCTCGGACTTCGCCCGCTCGCGCGAGCGGGCGGAAGCGGTGCTCGCCGACTCGGAGGCTGCCGCGCCCGCGCGGCTGTGGGCCCTCGTCGCGGTGCGGGTCACCGGGATGCTCACCGGAGCGTTCGACGAGGTGGTGGCGCTCGACGGTGCGGTCGACGAGGTCATCGACGCGCTCGACGCGCCCGCGCGGGACGTGAACTACTACCGCGTGTCCGCGGGGGTGCAGGGGCTGCTGGTCCGGCTCTACGGCGGTGACGTGGACGGGGCGCTGGCGGTGGCCGCGCGGCTCGACCGCGCCGCGGAGGCCTCCGGCAATCCGTACATGCGGGCGCTGGCGTTGAGCTGTCACGGCGAGGCGCTGATGGTTTCCGACCCGGCCGGAGCGCAGCAGCGGCTGGAGGCGGCCGTGGAGCTGGCACGAGGTGCCGGAAGCCACCTGCCCGAAGGCGCGGCGCTGGTGACACTGGCGTCGCTGTGCACCCGCCGCGGCGACACCAACCGGGCGTTGAGCCTGTTCCGGGAGGCGGTGCGGCTCTGGCGCCGGTTCACCGGCGACCGCCAGCAGCTCACCACACTGCGCAACCTGGTCGAGCTGCTGGCGCGGGTCGGCGCGGACGAGGCCGCCGCGACGCTGCACGGTGCGGTCACCGGCGGCGACGCCCCCGCGTTCGGCGAGGAAGCCGAGCGGTTGGACGCGGCCTGGACCGATCTGGTCGCGCGGGTGGACGCCGACCGTGCGCACACCCGCGCCGCGGAGGGCCGGCGCATGTCCGTCGGCGAGGCCGCCGACTACGCCCTGGGTGTCCTCGACGACCTGCTCGACCGCTGAGTGCGGGCACCGGCGCCACAATCGCGCCACACCCCTGCCACAACCTCGGCCGGCCAGCGTGGACCTGAGCACGTGACCTGTCGTGCCGGCAGGCGTCCGCACGACCGTCGGGAAGGAGACCGAACATGAACCAGACCCGCCTGCATCGGGCCACCTCAGCCGACGGCACCGTGATCGGTGGCCCTGTGCACGGGGACGGGCCGCCGGTGGTGCTCGCCCACGGCGGCCTGGACGACGGCAGCCTGTCCTGGGCGGCGATGCTGCCGTTGCTGACTCCGCACTTCACCTGCTATGTGCCGAGCATGCGCGGTCGCGGACACAGCGGTGACCACGCCGATCTGCGACCCGAGCGCCACGCCGAGGACCTGGCCGCGTTCGTCGACAGCATCGGTGAGCCGGCCGCGGTGGCGGCCTACTCGACCGGTGGATACTACGCCCTGGGAGCCGCCGCGCGGGGTGCCCGGATCTCCCGGCTCGTGCTGTTCGAGTCGCCGGTGTTCGAGTTCTGGCAGCAGGACAACGAGGATGCCGCCCGGTTCGGCCACGGCGTGGCGGCCATGGGGCAGGCCGCCAGTGAAGGGAAGCTGGCCGAGGCGGCGCGCGAGTTCCTCCGGGCGGTGTCCAACGGGGAGGAGCTGGCCGCCCTGGACGAGCAGGACGCGTACGAGCAGTGGGGGCGGTGCGTGCCGCAGCTGCTGCGCGTGCTCGAGCAGGCGCCGGAGACCGAGGCCCCCGACGCCAACGACCCGTCCGAACTGGCCAAGGTCACGATGCCGGTGCTGGCCGTCTACGGCTCGCGTACCACCGTCCCGCATGCGGCGTCCGCGCGCCACCTGGCCGACACCCTTGCGCACGCGCGGCTGCACGAGGTGCCGGGCGTGGGGCACATGGCCCCTTGGGTGGCCCCCAAGGCGCTTGCCGACGAACTCGTACCGTTCCTGCAGGGAGGGTGAACAGAGCCTTCCTCAGGTGCCGGATGACCTGGCCGTGGCCTGCCGGTCGGGCCACGGCCAGGTGGTCGGGTCGGCGTACCCGCCGGCGACCCCGAACGCGGCGGTGAGCGCCTGCTGGTCGGTGGTGACCCGTAGCACGGTGTGCAGCAGGATCCGGGCCTTGAGCGGGTCCAGGAACCCGGCACGCAGCAGGCCCCGCGCCAGCAGGTCGCTCTCCGAGCCGCCGAAGCCGTACGTCTCGGACAGCACCGACCCTTCGCCGGTGCGGGACGCGAGCACCACCGGCATCCGGGCGGCCAGTGCCGACAGCGGCGCCACCATCGGCTGGGCCACATGACCGGCGCCGAACGCGGCCACCACCAGCCCGTCGTACCGGTCCGCGGCGTCGGCCAGCCCGCCGCCGTCGTCGCCGAGGGTGACCGTGTAGAGCCCGACGTTCGGATGCGGGGGCTCGGCCGGCACCGGCACCACCGGTCGATGGTCGAGCCGGTTGAGCAGTCGCGGGCGCCCCTCCACCACGTACCCCAGCGGGCCGCCGTTCGGGGAGCGGAACGTGGCCGGGTTGCTCGTGTGCATCTTGCGCACCCGGCGCGCCGCGTGGATCTCGTCGTTGAACACCACCAGCACCCCGTGACCGCGCGCCTCGCTGCTGGCCGCGGTCTGGACCGCGGCCAGCAGGTTCGCCGGCCCGTCGGCCCCGGCCAGGCTCGGGTTGCGCATCGCCCCGGTGACCACCACCGGCGCGCTGCGGCCGTACGTCAGGTCGAGCAGGTACGAGGTCTCCTCGATGGTGTCGGTGCCTTGGGTGACCACCACCCCGTCCACGCCGGCGCCCAGGTGGTGCTCGACCGCCAGCCGCAGCGCGTCCAGGTCGTCGAAGCCGACCGACGCGCCCGGCCGCTCGTGCAGCCCGACCGCCTCGACTTCGACGTCGGTGTCGGCCAGCTGCGGCACCGCCGCGACCAGCTCGGCCGGCGACAGCGCCGGCACCGCTCCGCCGCCGTCGGCCGGGCGCATGGCGATCGTGCCGCCCAGCCCGATCACCACCACCCGCCCCGACGGGCGGTGCTGCTGCTGTGCCAACCGCGACCTCCACACCCTCGTCAACGTGGTCGGTAGCGTAGCCGGGAGTGCGCAAACCGGCGACGGCGCCTCGCAGCATCGACGGTCCGGATCCCTCGGGCCGGGTCGCCCGACTACTCCGGCAGAACGTGCAGGCCTTCCGCGGTAGCTGCGGCGCGTAATGTCTTGTCGAAGGCAAGGAAAGCGGCGCCTTCGGGCAGCACCGCGCTGACCGCGAACCCGCTCGCTAGCTGAACTGCGTCGTAGGCGCGGAGGTTGTGCACACCGACCAGCCGGGCAGCGTGGTCGAGAATCTGCGCGGTGACGGTGATGGTGAAGAAGCCGGCCGGGTCCTGGTCGGTGCCGAAGTAGTCAGCTTCGAACGCGTTGACCAGGACGCCGGTGTCAGTCGCTGGCAGCTCCCCGAGCCGGTGCTTGCGCCAGAGTGCGGCCGGCACCTCGACCCGCGCGAGCTGTGACACCGCAAGCCTGGCCAGCGCCCGAACGGCGTCGGACCCTGGCTCGTCGGCATACAGTTTCACCAACGCCGACGAGTCCGCGAACGCGGTGCTCACCCGCGTTCCTCGGCGACCAGATCCGACAGCGGCGTGCCTCGGCCGGCCCTGCGGCGCGCCCGCGCCACCGCAGCGGGGTCGGGGCTCCGCGCCGGTGGCCCCGCCGGTGCGAGCAGCCCGGCCAGGGAGAGCCGCTCCCGGATGCGCTCGGCGTCGCTGCCGGCCAGCTCTGGATCGGTCGCGGCCTGCGCCAACCGGGTCAGGTAGTCGTTGAGGCTGCGGCCCTCCCGTGCGGCGGCTTGACGAGTGCGCTCTACCAGCTCATCCGGCGCCCGCCACGTCACCTGAGTCATGCATGCATTCTAGCATTCATCGACCGCCGACCTTACGGGTCACGCACGACGATCCTCGACGAGGCGACCGGTAGCGTGGCCGCGTGACCGTCTACGCCGACATTCCGCTCACCGCCGAGATCGTCAAGGTGGTCGCCGACCGGTTCGGCATCGAGGCATCCGGGTACGACGCGACCCGGTTGCACGGTGGGGAGGAATCGGCCGCGTACCGCCTCGACGACCACGTCGTCCGCATCGGACCGCGGTGGCGAGGCGACCCGCAGGTCGAGTGGTGCCACGCGGTGGCCGCGCGCGCCGCAGCCGCCGCGCCGCAGTTCCTCGCCCCGCTGCACGACCGCGACGGGCGTACGGTCATCCGGGTCGACGGTCGACCGGTGACGGTGTGGCCGTACGTGGCCGGCCGGTGGGCCGACGACCGGCACCCGGCCCACCGCCGGCACGCGGCGGAGTTGTTGGCACGGTTCCACACCGCGCTGGCCACGACCGACCTCGGCCCACCGCCGGCGCCCCGCGCATGGGGCGTCACCCCGTCCGAGGTCGCCGACGTCGACCTGGACGCGTGGCTTGCCGACTTCGACCGCCGGCATCCGCCGCGGCAACCGCTGCACGGCGACTACTACGCCGGCAACACGCTTGCGGACGGCGACCGGATCGCGGCGGTGCTGGATTGGGACGAGTCGTACGTCGGCCCGCCCCAGCGGGAGGCGGCGCACGCGGCCTGGGAGTGGGGTGACGGGCTCAATGACGTCACACTCGACGGCGCGTACGAGTTCCTCGACGCCTACGCCGCGGCCGGCGGGCCCGGCACGGCCCGGCTCGACGACCTGACGCTGCGCCAGCTCATCCGGGAACGCCTGCGCTGGGAGGTGGCCTGGGCGCACGGCGTCGCCGAACGCGGCGAGCGCCGTGACGCCGACGACCAGGCCTACACCCGGCGCCAGGCCGACGCCTTCTGGCAGCTACGCCCGTAGCGTCACCGGCCCGGGCGGCCGGTGGGCTCGGCAGTCTCGTTCAGCAGGGCGTGCAGGTGGGTGAGAGCTTCGTCGACCAGGTGGCCAGGTGTCATCCGCCGGCCCCGTTCCGCGGCCCCGTCGGCACGCTCGGCCCCCAGCCGGTCCACCACCCGCCTCCAGGCGGTGTCGACCCGGTCGGCCTCGGCGCCGAAGCTGGGGGTGGCCCCGGTGACGACCGCGCCGTGCAGCACCGCGGCGGCCTCGTCGGCGCCGACGTGGGCGAGCAGTTCGACCAGGTTGCGCAGGGTGGTGACCTGGTGGGTGTGGTCGCCGATGCCGCGCCAGTGGGTTACCGCGTCGCGGAACAGCTCCAGTGCCCGCCGGGTGTCGCCGCCGCGCCCGATCAGGGAGGCCAACGACACCATTGCCACCCCCCGGGCCAGCTGGCTGTTGATCAGGGTGGCGGTGTCGATGGCCTGTTCGAGCAGCTCGGCCGCGCGCTGCGGCTCGACGTCCATCAGGGCCTCCCCGTGGGCGTACCGGACCCACGCGAGCGCGGTCAGGTTGCCGCAGGCCTCGGCCGCCTCGCGAGCGTCATCGACGTACGCCAACGCGTCGGCCTGCGATCCGCCGTACAGGTGGGCCAGCACCCGGCTCACGCCGGCGACGGCCCGGTAGTAGTGCTGCCCGGTGCGGGTGGCCAGCTCCGCCCGCTGGTCGGCCAACGCCAGTGCCTCGGTGAGCCGACCCTGGTAGAGCCCCGCCTCGGTGAGCACGTGCAGTGCCCACAGCACCGGCAGCGAGTCGGGCTCGGCGTGCGCGAGGGCGGTGTTGGCGTTGCCGCGGGCGCGGTCGATCTCGCCGCGGTGCAGCGCCCCGCGCGCGGCGGTGGCCAGCGCCGCCGCGAACGCCGGACGCTCCCGCGCGCCCGGAAGTTCCAGCGCCCGTCTGGTCCACGTGACGACCTCGTCGCGCAGCCGGTAGTGGGCGTAGTCGTGCAGCGCCGCGGTCAGCCGCAACGCCGGGTCCACCTCGCCGGCGTCGACCAGCCACGTGTGGGCCAGGCGCAGGTTGTCGAACTCCGCGTCGATGGTGGCGAGTGCGGCGCGCTCGTCAGCGCCGCGCACGGCCGGTGCGAGCTCCTCGGCGAGGTCGACGTAGTAGACAGCGTGGGCCCGCCGGTACCGCTGCGTCGCGCCGGAGTCCGCCAGGCGTCGCGCCCCGTACAGCCGCATGGTGTCCAGCAGCTGGTAGCGCACCGCTCCGCCGGCGGGCGCGGTGGCCACCATCGACTTGTCGACCAGCTCGGCCAGGACGCCGGCGATGTCGGGTCCGGCGAGGTCGTCGTCGACGCACACCCGCTCCGCGGCCGCCAGCGAGAACGAGCTTGCGAACACCGACAGGCGGTCGAACAGGCGGGCCTCGGCTTCGGAAAGCAGCTCGTAGGACCAGTCCACGGCCTGCTGGAGGGTGCGGTGCCGGCCCGCCGCGCCGGTCGGTCCGGCGGTCAGCAGGCGGAACCGGTGTTCGAGGCGGGCGGCCAGATCGGACGGTGCGAACGCCCGGATGCGGGCGGCGGCCAGTTCGATCGCCAGGGGGATGCCGTCCAGCCGGCGGCAGATCTCCGCGACGGCAGGCGCGTTCTCACCGGTGAGCGTGAACCGCTGGCTGAGCGCACGTGCGCGGGCGCAGAACAACTCCCCGGCCGCAGCGCCGGCGACCTCGGCCGGGGAGGCACCGGCCGGCGGCACCGGCAGGGGGGCCACCTCCCACACCTGTTCGTCCGCTAGGTGCAGGTACTCGCGCGAAGTGGCGAGGACAACGACCCGGGCGCAGTGTCGGCGTATCTGGTCCACCAGTGCCGCCACCGGCTCCCGCAGGTGTTCGCAGTTGTCGAGCACGAGCAGGAAGCGGCGGGTGCCCAGCGCCGCCAGCAGAATCTGCTCGGCCGACCGCTCGCCCTTGTGCTGGATCCCCAACGCGCCCACGATCGCCGCGGGCAGGCTGGCAGGGTCCGGCACCGCCGCCAGCGAGCACACCCCCACACCGTCGGGGAACCGCTCGCCGGCGCGGTCGGCCACCTCGCCGGCCAGTCGGGTCTTGCCCACGCCGGGCGGGCCGGTCAGCGTCACCAGCCGCGCGGTGCCGAGCAACGACTCGATCGCGACGGTGTCGTCGTCACGACCGACGAGTTCGCCGTGCATGGCGGTCCCGCCGGCCGCCGGCGGCGTCACCGCGCCGGAGCCGGCGCCCGGCGGCGTCACCGCGCCGGAGCCGGCGCCCGGGGGCTCACCCGCCGGAGCGTCCCGGGACTGGTCAGTGACGGCCAGGTCGGGGTCCTGGCGGAGCATCCGCTCGTGCAGCTGCTGCAGGCCCGGGCTGGGATCGAGTCCCGTTTCCTCGCCCAACCGTCGACGAAACGCCCGGTACGTCGCCAGCGCGTCGGCCTGCCGGCCGCTGCGGTACAGCGCCAGCATGAGCTGGCCGTGAGGGCGCTCGGCCAGCGGATCGCCGGTCACGGTCGCTTCCAGCTCCCCGATCACCTGCGCGTGACCGCCGAGGGCGAGCACCGCGTCGACGCGGTCGGCGATGGCTGCCGCCCGCAGCTGTTCCAGTCGGGTGGCCTCGGACCGGACCATGTCGATGTCGCGCGCGGCAAGGTCGCCGAACGCCGGGCCCCGCCAGAGCCCCAGCGCCTCATCCAGCAACGCCACCGCCTGCCCCGGGTCCCGGTCGCGCTGCGAGCGCGCCTGCGTGAGCAGCATCTCGAACCGGGTGGCGTCGACGTCGTGGGCGCCCAGCACCAGGCGGTACCCGCGGGCATCGGTCACGATCGTGCCCGGGTCTCCTCCGGCGGCGGTGGCGAGCACCCGCCGGAGCCGGGAGATGTGGCTGTGCAGGGACTGGTGGGCGCTCGCCGGGGGCCGGTCGCCCCACACCACGGCGACGAGCCGGTCGGCCGAGAGGGTCTCGCCAGGATGCGCCAGCAGCGCCGCGAGGACGGCACGTTGCCGCTCGCTGCTGAGGACGACCCGTCGCCCGTCGGCGGCGAGTTCCACGGGGCCCAGCACTCGGAACTGCATGGCCACGCGTCACGATACCAACCCTGGGACCGGGGTTCGCCCAGCCTCACGCGGTTGCTGTCCAGGGTCCGGTCGGGGCGGGAGGCGGCGCTGCACAACCAGCCTGCAAGCGGAGCCTGGTGAGCTGCAAGGGGTACGCAAGCAGACCGGTTCACGCTGGGACCTGTCAGTTACCCGACCGGACAGGAGACGCGGAGATGTTCGTCGCGATCTATCACGAGATCCACGATCAGGCGGAGTTCAAGCAGAAGGTCAACGCCATGGCCCCGCCACCGGAGGAGCTGCGGCGCCACCAGTTCTTCACGGCGACCGATCTGTCGCGCGCGGCGTGCCTGTGGGAGGCGCCGACCGTGGACGCCCTGCGGGACTACATCGACAGCTCGCTCGAGCCGGCCAGTACGCAGACCTACTTCGCGATCAACGAGCAGCGCGCGGTCGGCCTGCCGGCCAGCCTGGCGCACTGAGCACGCTCGGCCGACGCCAGCGCCCGAGCAACCGGCCCCACAACGAGATGAGGAGACGATCACAGTGACTGTTGACACCGACCGGGTGCAGGCGTTCCTGCAGCGATGGGCCGCCGACCAGGCCGCCACCATGCATGCGGCCACCGTCGTCATCGGAGACCAGCTCGGGCTGTACCGGGCGCTGGCCGAGGGCGGGCCGCAGACCTCCGACGAGCTGGCCAAGGCCACCGGCTGCCAGCCGCGGCTGGTGCGCGAATGGCTCAACGCCCAGGTGGCCAGCGCCTACTGCGAGTACGACGCCGAGCGCGGACGATACTGGCTCACCCCGGAGCAGGCCGCCTGCCTGGCCGACCCGACCAGCAAGACGTTCGTGGCCGGCGGAGCGATGGTGTCCAGCTCCACCCACAAGGACACCGAACGCGTACGGGAGGCGTTCACCGGCGACGGTGGCGTCGGATGGCACGAGCACCACACCGACCTTTTCAACGGCACCGAACGCTTCTTCGGGCCGGCGTACCGGGCCAACCTGGTGGGCAGCTGGATCCCGGCACTCGACGGCGTGGAGGACAAGCTGGCCGCAGGTGCCCGGGTCGCGGACGTCGGCTGCGGGTACGGCGTACCCCTGATCCTGCTGGCCGAGGCGTACCCCGCTTCGACCTTCGTCGGCTTCGACGCGCACGAGGGTTCGGTCGAGGCCGCGAGGCGGGCGGCCGCCGAGGCTGGGGTCGGTGACCGCGTCACGTTCGAGGTGGCGCGGGCCGACGGGTTCCCGGGCGACGGCTACGACCTGGTCATGGTGTTCAACGCGTTGCACGAGTGGGGCGACCCGGTCGCCTCCGCCCGCCACATCCGCGACGCGCTCGCGCCCGACGGGACGTGGATGTTCACCGAACCGCGCACCGACGACGAGCTGGTCGAGAGCGTCCGGGCCCGCACGTTCTTCTCGGTGTCGACGTTCGTGTGCACCCCGAGCGTGCTGTTCCAGGGCGGCGAGGAGGCGCTCGGCGCTCAGGCCGGGGAGGACCGGCTGCGGCGGGTGGTCACCGACGCCGGCTTCACGCGGTTCCGGCGGGCCACCGAGACGCCGACGTTCATGGTTCTCGAGGCCCGCCCGTGACCGCCGCGGCCGGAGCGGCCAGCAGACATGACGTGATCGTGGTCGGGGCCGGCTCGGCCGGATGTGTGCTCGCGGCCCGGTTGAGCGAGGATCCGTCCCGGCAGGTGCTGCTGCTGGAGGCCGGCCCGGACTACCCGACCCGCGAGCGGCTGCCGCTCGACATCGCCGACGGCGCCCGCCTGCCATCGGATCTCGGCCTGGGGCACGACTGGCATTTCACCAGCGTCCCGAGCCGCCCCGGCGGGCGGGCGGTCCCGCTGCCGCGCGGGCGGGTTGTGGGAGGTTCGTCCGCGGTCAACGGGACGTTCGCGCTGCGGGGGCCCGCCGAGGACTACGACGCCTGGGCGGCGGCCGGCAACGACGGCTGGGGCTCCGGCGACGTACTCGAGGCGTTCCGCCGGTTGGAGAACGACCTGGACTTCGGCGACCGTCCCTGGCACGGTGACGCCGGCCCGGTGCCCGTCCGCCGCTATGCCGCCGAGGAACAGAGCGTCAGCGCCGCCGCGTTCCTCGAGGCGGCGGAGAAGGCCGGCCATCGGCCGGTGGCTGACCACAACGAGCCGGGCGCGGTCGGTGCCGGCCCGCTGCCGGTGAACACCCTGCACCGGCTGCGGATGAGCGCGGCGCTGAGCCACCTGGAGCCGGCGCGGACCCGACCCAACCTGACCGTGCGCGGCGGCGCAACCGTGGACCGCGTGGAGTTCGAGGCCGGGCGTGTGCGTGGTGTCCGGCTGGTCGGTGGCGAGCGCCTGAACGCCGACCTGGTGGTGCTGGCGGCGGGCGCGTACGCCAGCCCGGCCATCCTGCTGCGGTCCGGTATCGGCCCGGCTGACGAGCTGCGAGCCCACGGGCTCGACGTCGTGTCGGACCTGCCCGGGGTGGGGCGCAACCTGGTTGACCACCCTCTCGCATCCGTTGACGTGGCCGTCCCACCCGAGCCGGTGCAGCGGCCCCGCTACCAGACCATGGTGACCTGGTCCAGCGACGGCACGGACAGTCCGCCCGATCTGCACCTGTTCGCGTGCGGTCCGTTTGAATCGGACCGGGTCGGCGGCGACGAGAGACTGCTCGTGCTGTGCGTCGGCCTGCTGGATCCCGCCGGGCGGGGGCAGGTCCAGCTCAGCTCGTCCGACCCGACCGTCCCGCCGCGCATCGACCCTGGCCATCTCGGCGTTCCCGCCGACGCGGACCGGCTGATCGCCGGCATCGCAGCGGCCCGTCGGATCCTCGCCGCCGAGCCGCTGGCCTCGCTCGCCCGCGGCGCGGAGCTCTCGCCCGGTCCTGACCTCCACGGTGACGCCCTGCGCGAGGCGCTCCCGCAGCTGGTGCGCACCTACCATCACCCGGTCGGCACCTGCCGCATGGGACCGGTGACCGATCCCGGCGCGGTGGTGGACGCCCGCGGCCGGCTGCACAGCGTCGACGGCCTGATCGTCGCCGACGCATCCATCATGCCGACGGTCCCGCGCGCCAACACCAACCTGCCCACGCTGATGCTCGCCGAGCGCCTCGCCGGCTGGCTCACCCGTTCTGGGTGAACAGGTCGGAGATGGAGCCGGCGGTCGCGGCGCGGCGGATCCACAGATTGAGCTGGTCAAGGTCGTCACAGCCGGTGATGCGCGCACGGGCGTCGTCGGGGACGCTGATCCCGCGCGCGGCGAGCACGGCCAGGATAGCCTCGATCTTGCTCTCTGCGCGGCCTTCCGCGCGGCCTTCCGCGCGGCCCTGGTTGACGTTCTTACGGACGAAGTCGCTGCGGTATTCGCGTAGGCCGGTGCTCATTAGTGCCTCCAGATGGTGCCGCGCAGCCGCAGGCAGAGCGGACAGGACAAGGTCATGATACAAGGTGGCGTGCTCATCGGTGGTCGCGCGCAGCGCAGCCAGCAGGGCTTCGAAGACTGGCTCGCGCTGCTCGGGGTTGTTGGCGTGGGCGATGCTGGAAAGCACCGCGAGCTCGGGGTTGGTCGAGGCGACCTGCGGGTCGGCGACGACCGGTGTCTGGTCGGGGCCGAGCACCAGCGGCCGCAGCACCCAGTCGGGGTGGCCAACCTCGATCGGAGTGGCGCACCAGCGGGCGGTGGCTTCGTCGGCGCACAGCACCAGCAGCATAGCCGGGCATCGCAGCCGGGCGCGCAGGCTGGTCAAGTAGGCGGGCCAGCTGTAGCGCTTACGGTCATCAGGGCGTAGCTGCACTTCGATGACGACCGCGGCGGCAGGTTTGCTCGGCTCGGGCCGGTCGGCTCCGGACAGCACGACGACGGCGTCGGCGTGTCGTTGGGTGGGGGACAGCTCGGACAGCTCGCCGGAGTCGAGCCGGGCGTGGCGCCAGCGGGGAAGGTCGAGTTGGAACGGATCGGTGAGCAGCTCGGCAGCCAGGGCGGGCCGGTGCCGGAACAGTTCCACGAACGTCTCGTGCAGGTACGAGGGCATGGCCGCAGACTATGGTCCGGGTGTGACAGGCCGAAGCCATCCAATGAGGATGGTGGTTCAGCGCTGCCGCAGGCGGTGGGCCAGGGCGGTGTGCCGGCGCCCGGCGCCGACGGTGCGCACCGCCGCGGCCAGGGCGCGGCGGGAACCGACCAGCACCACCAGCCGTTTGGCGCGGGTGACCGCGGTGTAGAGCAGGTTGCGCTGCAGCATCATCCAGGCGCTGGTGGTCAACGGAATCACCACCGCCGGATACTCCGAGCCCTGCGAGCGGTGCACGGTGATCGCGTACGCATGTGCCAGCTCGTCCAGCTCGTCGAAGTCGTACGTGATCTGCTCGTCCTCATCGGTGCGTACGGTCAGCGTCGCGTCCTCGCTCGACAGTGCGGTGACCACCCCGACGGTGCCGTTGAACACCCCGGCCGCGCCCTTGTCGTAGTTGTTGCGCAGCTGGATCACCTTGTC
>SLSW01000080.1 GCA_007130245.1 Micromonosporaceae bacterium | reverse complement strand
CTTAGGCGTCATCGCTCATCCGACCGCCGGCTGGGTGGCCCAGGCGGCCCGGAACCTGGTGATGGGCCTTGAGGGCGCCGGATGTCGAGTGAGGTACCTGATCCGGGACCGAGACGGTAAGTACCCGGCCATGTTCGACGCGGTCCTCGCCGACGCGGCAATCAGCGTCGTGCTCAGCGGGATACGGATGCCACCCACCCGCTACATGCTCTGCGCGAGTACGAACGCCACCACAACCGGCATCGGCCTCATCGGGGCATCGCGAACGCCCGACCGCTGCGTCCGCTGCCCGAACCGATCACCGATCCCGCCGCGCTGACACACCTGAACGTCCACCGACACGACCGGCTCAGCGGACTTCTACACGAATACGAGAACGCCGATTGACCAGAGCGGACGGGATTTTCGGCACCCGCAGAGTCGCGGCCATGTGCGGTCAAGCGGTGGCGGCGAGAGGTTGAATGCGTTGCAGCGTGTCGCCGAGGCGGTCCTTCTCCTGTTCGAGGTCGTAGCGTGCCTGCAGGTTGAGCCAGAACCGTTCGGAGGTGCCCAAAAAGCGCGACAGCCGCAGGGCGGTGTCGGCGCTGATGCGCCGCTTTCCGTGCACAATCTCGTTGATCCGACGTGGCGGGACGCCGATCGCGGTGGCCAGTCGGTACTGGCTGATGCCCAGCGGCTGGAGGAACTCGGCCGCGAGGATCTCACCGGGGTGGATCGGCGCCATGATGGTGTCGGTGGCCATAGCTTCTCCTAGTGGTAGGCGGTCACCGCGGAGCTTCTCCAGCCGGTTGCCCGGCGGCACCCGTAGGTCGTCCAGCGAATCGGCCGCGTCGAGTATCAGCAACTTGCGTAGTGCGGCGCGTTGCACCTCCTTGTCGAGTCTGCGGCTGTGTCGCCGGTGCCAGACGGCTGCGGTGTCCTTGTCGCGGAAGCTGCGAAGCACATCCAATCATAACGTGACGCGTTATCAAAGCAACCCGCGCAGTCTGCGTGGTGTAACGGCCTGGAAGCCTGTTGCGCCGCGGGCGCTGGTGCCGGCGTCCGGGATGCCGTATCCGGTTGGGTGGCCGATCATGGACCCCGGGCATGCCGGGCGGCAGGCGGGTGATGCGGATGGTGAAGGGCGACTACAAGATCGTTTCCGTCCGTCATGCGTCCGCAAATAGCTGTATCGGGTGGGACTTCGCGGGACTCAGTGGGGCCGCCGGCCGGACAGAGGCGCCTAGACGATCTTCGCGTTGTGCTAGTCAATCGTTGTTTTCGCAGGTGGTGGCGGGTGTTGGATTCGAACCAACGAAGCTTTCGCGACGTTTTACAGTGCGCTGCGCCGACTCCACTGCACCCCGGTTGGCGAGTGGCCGGGGGGGAGTCTCACCCCCGGCCCTCTCAGAACCGTGCGTGAACCTCTCGATTCACACGGCTCCCATCACCCGGTCTCATGGCCGCACGCCGAACTGCCAGTGGGCGAACAGGCGCGGGTACTGGCGGGCGACCTCGCCCAGCCGTACCCAGGCCCGGTGTCGACGGCGACGCAACCGTTTGAACTTCTGTGTGGCCCAGCGCATCAGGTAGTGGTTGATGCCCTTGAGGACGTAGACCAGCTCGGACTTGTAGAATCGCCCGTAGTAGTTGATCCACCCCCGCACGATCGGGTTGACCGCTCGTGCGAGATCACCGAGGGTTGAACCACTGCGCCGGTGCAGCCGCCAAGATCGGATCTGACGGCGGATGCGCTTGCCGGCCTCGTCGGAGATGGCCGGATTGAACGAGAAGAAGTACTCCCCGGTTCTGGTCCGAACCCTGCGCGACCGGAATGTGTATCCCAGAAACGTAAACGCGCGGTGCTCATGGCTGCCGCGCCGCTTGCCGTCCTGAATCCGGGTCTTGTCGGGGTGCAGCTGCAACCCTCCGCACTCGGCCAACCGGGCCGCGACCGCGTCACGGACCCGCTGCGCCCGCTCCTGCGTGTCGCAGTGGATCACCACGTCATCGCAGTACCGCTCGAACCGCACGCCCGGGTGTTCCCGAGCCATCCACGCGTCGAACGCGTAATGCATGAACAGGTTCGCCAACAACAACGGCGAGATCGCAGACCCCTGCGGGGACCCGCGATCCCGCGCGACCAGCGTGCCGTCCTCCTGCTGCAACGGTGCCTTGAGCCACCGCTGCACGTATAGCAGGATCCAGTGCTGGTTCGGGTCAAGATGGTGCGCCACGGCCTTGACCACAAGATCGTGGTCGAGGTTGTCGAAGAACCCCTTGATGTCAAGGTCGATCACCCAGTCGGTTCTCCAGCAGCGCTCTCGGCATGCCGCCACCGCGTCCAACGCCGAACGGTGCGGCCGGTACCCGTAGGAGTCCGTGTGAAAGATCGGTTCCACCTTCGGCTCCAGGTACATCGCCGCTACCTTCGCTCACCTGGCTCCTCCCGGCCGCGCCGGTTGACCACCAAACGAACCAGGGTGACCCGTCCCCTTCGCTCCACCCGCATTACCAGGCTTCATCGCTACTACGAGACGGTCCGCCCCCGTGCCCCGCGACGGTACTCGACCCCTCACGGTGTGTGCCGCTTGGGGAACTCCCTCTCGCCCCGGCCAACCTCACCGGGAACAGTGTCGGGGCGACAGGTTCTCACGTTCCGTGCAAGAGCCCGAGCCAGGCGCGCGCCGCCTACATGCCGGACGCCATCTGGGCCATAAGCAGGCACCTCCCAGACTTGTCCCGGGACCCAGCTCTCCCCCGGTTTCGACGCCACTGAGGTTTCTTACGACACGTCATCAGCGGTTCGCTCACGCTCGCCTTCCTGACCCACACCTGACGCGATCACGTCGCGCCTTTTTCCGCAGCGCTCACCACGACCGGCGCTTAACCGACGCAGCCTGCGGTGGTTTGGAGCCTCCCCCTGCAGGGCGACCCCGGAGGACCTACCTCCATCACTTGCACAGCACCGCATCCAGAAGGATCTACACCACTTTCGATCCCTCCTTCAGCGTTCGTGACACACAAGCTGCGGAAACGCGGAGACGGTGATCCGGCGCCGTCGATCCCGTCCGCTGTCCGTCCGCACGTCCCGAGTCGACCGGGAGGCGTCACCTGTGCGCCCATCCCACGGTCGCCGTCCCCGCGTAGCTGACCGCCGCTGACAACAGCATGCCAGAGCGGTCCTGCGGAGTCCTGTCCCTGGAGGAAGCCATGGAGACACCTTCACGCCATGGCGTCCGCCCGTTGTGCTAGAACGTCACCTGTTCTAGAATTACAGCTAGCCGTGCTAGAAAGGTGGAATGCTGTGGCCGTCAGCATCAAGGACCCGGAGACTGACCGACTGATCCGTGAACTTGCCCGCCGGACCGGAGAGACCCAGATCGGCGCGATCAAGGTCGCGGTGGCCGAGCGGTTGGCACGCTGGGACCACGACCACGCTAGCGCTCGTCAACAGCGCAGAGACCGGCTGCGCGCGATCGCTCAGGACACTGCACCGCGCCTAGCCAACGCACCGCGAAGCACTCAGATGGGCGACTTCCTCTACGACGACCGGGGCCTGCCGGCATGACCGTCATCGACTCATCGGCAGTCATCGCCGTCCTCCGTCAGGAGCGGGACGCGGACGCCTTCCTTGATGCGATCGACGAGGATGGGACGACCCGAATCTCCGCAGCCAACTATCTGGAGGCGGCGATCATCGTTGACAGCGTCCGTGACCCGGTCGCATCCCGCCGGTATGACCAGTTCATACATGAGGCCGGCATCCACATTGAACCGGTCACCGCGGGGCAGGCACGCATCGCACGAGAGGCTTACCGCGACTACGGAAAAGGGTCCGGGCACAAAGCAGGACTCAACTTCGGAGACTGCTTCGCGTACGCACTGGCCAAGGACACCGATGAACCGTTGCTGTTCAAGGGCGACGATTTCGTCCACACCGACATCGGGTCTGCACTCTAGTACGGCAGCCCGGGATCGTAATGTAGGTGGCTGAGGATGCCTCGCGCTCGCGGCCGTAGGTGTGGCGTGTCGGCGTGAAGGAGGGCGGCCGCTGGGCTCAGCGCAGACTGTGCTGGTCGAAAACTCGGCTGCGCGGCCTGACCTCGGGTCTCATGCGGCAGGCTGGTACTCGTTGAGCAATCCGCCAAGGAGGCTTCGGCGTCGGATCCTGTGGGTCTGGACGGGGAACGGGATAACGTTCGGATCGTCGTCGGGGGCTCGCAGACCCATGCCGTGGCCCTGGTGGCTACGGGCGGTGTTGTAGTGATCGACGTACCGGTGCCCGACGGCGCGCAGGTGCCGCTGGCCGGCGATGAGTATCCGCTCGGTGCACTCCCGGCGTACTGAGCCGATCCACCGTTCGGCGTAGGCGTTCATCTGCGGCGCCTGCGGTGCGGTGAGCAAAACCTCGATGCCGATCGAGGCGAACACCGCGTCGAAGGCGGCGGTGAACTTCGCGTCGCGGTCGCGGATCATGTGCGCGAACCGGTGCCCACTCTGCTCAAGATCGGCGGCCAGGCCGCGGGCCATCCGGGTGACCCAGTGCCCGGTCGGGCACGCGGTGACTGCCAGCAGATGCACCCGCCGGGTGTGGATCTCGATGACGAATGCGACGTACAGCCTGGTCAGCGTCACGGTGTCGACGTGGAAGAAGTCGATCGCCAGCAGGCTCCCAGCCTGGGAACGCAAAAAGGCGCGCCAGGACTCGTCTCGCCGACCCGGCGGCGGAACACGATGCGTCCGGAGGATCTTGCGGATGGTCGACGCGGCCACGCGGCGTCCGAGCCGGCGCCACTCGCCCTGGATGCGCACCACACCCCAGGTGCGGTTCTGGTCGGCCAGCCGCAGGTGAGATCAGGGCGCGTACCGGGGATCTTGTTGCCGGTCCGTGACTTCAGTCGACCCTGACGCCGTGCCGGCGATAGCCGGCAGGCTGGGTCATGCCCGATCAGCGCCACCACCGGAGGGTGGCAGGCCGACCGGGTAGGCGGCGGGGATCTCCTGCCGGCAGGCCTCGGCCAGCGGGGACAGCAGTGTCCGCAACCGCTCAACGGAGACACCGTCCCAGGCGGGTGCACAGACCCGGTCGGTGATCGCCTCGATCTCCTGGAAGGACGCTACCCCGGTATCGGTGGGCCGTCCCGCCCCGTCGAGCCAGCCGCGCCGTTGCAAGCGGCGCACGGACTCGTCCCACTCCTCGTCGCTCCACCCACGGTTGGGCTGCAGCGCCTGCCGGCTCATGTCCGACGCGGCGCGCCAGACCAGCACGTCACACCCGTTGATACCGGCGGCAACCAGGGCAGCGACATGCCCATCGCCCCGGTGTTCCCGCAGCGTGGTGGTGGCCTGCCACAGCCGCGCGAGCGGCTCCTCCGGCACCGGCAGGGCGCCGTTGCCGGCACCGAGCACCCGACCGACATGGTCCAGCCGGGCAGCCACCCCCGCCAGCCGGTCGGCCGCTTCGGTGACGTCGGGTGCGGTCAGGTCGGCGCAGGCGCGCCTTAGCGCCGCGGTGGCCCCGGTAGTACGGGCGGCGAGCACCTCGGCGGGCGTGGCCCGTTGCCACACCTGCGGCAGCGCCCGCGCGACCATGCCCGGGGCGAAGTTGAAGAACGCAGCCACCACCGGCGCGGCGTCGACCGGGCCCAGCGCAGCGGCCCGCCCGGCGAAGTAGCCCCGCCAGAAGCCGCGTAACCCCGCCGCCTCGAAGTGTTGTCGCGCCTCGGGCGAGAAGTAGGTGACTGAATGCACCGGTTCGTACAACGTCCACATCAGGCGGGAGAGGTTCATGGACCCGAGCCTTCCACGCCTTCCCCGGTGTCGGCAGTGCGGTTGGGATGGAATCAGGCAAGCGCGGGCAGGATGGTGTGCCAGTCACCCCGCGCGCCGGTAACGGACCAAAGAGCGGGTGCCTGCCTCCGCTTTCACGAGGCTGCATGCCACGCTGACAAATGGCGTTCCGGACACCACTACGGTCTGGTGAAGCTGGGCGGGCAACCGGGTACACGTGGCGGGTGGGGGCAGGCTGGTCACCAGCCACTACGTCCGGCATGGGACGGAGCGGCGGGGCTGGATCGGGTGCGTCCCAAGGTCAGGTGTCGGGGCGCAGAAAGCTGCCACGCTGAGGGACCGTGACTGCCTCAACGGTCCCTCTCGCGAGTCCGCACGAGTCATCTCAGCCGAGGTGCTCTGTCCGTCATGCGTCCGTAAACAGCTGTATCGGGCGGAACCGAGCGGGCCTTAGCGGGACCAGCGGCCAGACGAAGACGTCTAGCCGATCTTGCCGTTCGTGCTGGTCAGCCACTGTTTTCGCAGGTGGTGGCGGGTGTTGGATTCGAACCAACGAAGCTTTCGCGACGGTTTTACAG
>SLSW01000011.1 GCA_007130245.1 Micromonosporaceae bacterium | reverse complement strand
TCCGGTCCAACACCCGACAAGCAGGACCCGGCGACAGCCCCAACAGGCCGGACAACGCCACCACCAGTCCACCAAGCACGGCAGCGGGCCGCTTGCCCGTTACTGAGACACGCTCCTAGGCGCGGCAGCACACCGCTGACCACATGAGCGACCGGGCCGAGACGCTCGCCGACCGAGCGGGCGAGGGCCACCCCTCCGCCGACAGGTGAGACCCGCGCCCACGGGACGGCCCTTCTTGGTCAGGGAGTGCCGCCGGACTTCGAGCCAACGCACACCGGCGACCCTACCTCATCCACCCTGGTGGGAAGGCGATCAAGACGATCTTGCACCACCCTTGCCGCGTACCCTCAGGACGCCGTGTTCTTCTCCGAGGCCGCCGATGTCGGCGCCACAGACTTCGAAGATCCGCAGCCTACGCAGGCCGAGCATCGCGATCAGGGCGAATCAACCGGTCCAGCCATGTTCGGCACGGCCGGCGCCTTCCCGCAACCCCTCACCACAGCCGTGCTGTTCGTCGCCGCCGGCGGCCTGGGCGCAATGTCGATCAACGTGCTCACCATGACGCTGAACCAGGCGCTGATCCCGCCGGAGATCTTCGGTCGGGTGCAAGGGGGCGGCGCATCCTCACGTTCGGCGTGGCCCCGCTCGGCGCCGCTGCTGGTAGGCATGTTCGCCCAGACTTTCGGCGTACGGTCTCTCTACATCGCCGCCGGTGTCCTGCAGGTGCTACTACCCTGTCGCTGTGGTTGCTAATCCGGAGGCACCGCGCGGTCGTGGACAACCTGGAACCGACGCAACAACCACCGCCGCCGAAAGACCAACCAGCGCCGGCCAGGCACGGCTAGCCTCGCGCGATCCCGTTACGACATCCAAGGGGTGTCTCCACACTGCCGGCGGTGCGGGGCCGGGTTGGCCCCGCACCCCGGGATGTGGGTCTATGCTCAGTGGCTGCTCGACCCACGTCCGCAGATCGTCCTCAAGCAATGATCGACGCGACCCTGGCGGCGATGGCGTCGGCAAAGGCTTCCGGGGCGCCGGGATGGTACCCGAGGAACAGGGACGGTTCGGCCAGCTCCAGCTCGATCAGCAGCGGCTCGCCGTCCGGTCCGGAGATCAGGTCCACTCGGGCGTAGAGCAGCTCGCCGGGCCCGCCCGGGATAGCGTCCAGCGCGCGCCGGGCCACCGCCAGCTCGGCCGGGGCGGCCTCGCGGGCGCTGATCTGCTCGGAGAGCGTCTCGGTGCCCTGGACGGGGGCGGTGAGCATCGGGGCCTTGCGGATGGCGTGACTGAACAGCAGCTCGTCGCCATCGGCCAGAAACACCAGGCCGGTTTCCCCCACCCGGTCAACCGCCGCCAGGTAGGGCTGGACCATGACTTGCCGTCCCAGGGAGAGCACCCGTTCGACGTGCTCGCCGGCCAGCCGCCGGTGTTCAGGGTCATCCAGCCGGAACCGCCCGGCGTACCTGCCGCCAGCGCCGACCGCGGGCTTGAGCACCCACTCGCCGCTGCGTGGCGGATCCCACCGCGCTTTCGTCCCCACAAAGGTCGTGGGCACGACCGGGACGCCAGCGCTGGCGAGGTCCTCGAGATAGTGCTTGTCGGTGTTCCAGGCGACCACCGGCGCCGGGTTCACCAACTGCGGCACGGCAAATGCCCAGGTCACGAACTCCTCCCGCCGCGGCGGATAGTCCCAGGGTGTGCGCAGCACCGCCAGGTCGAAGGCCGCCCAGTCGACGGCAGGGTCGTCCCAGACCGCTGGCACCACCGCGCACCCGTGGCGCCGCAACTCCGGTATGGCCAGGCGGTCGTCGGGGTCCAGGTCGGGCAGGCGGGCGCAGGTAACGAAAGCGACCCGGGGGATCACCCGGGCCGCCCGGTCAGTTCCGGTCATCTGGCTCAACCTCTCGGGCCTCCCTCATCCGGGTCGTGCGGAACCGTCAGCAGGAGATCCGGCGACCCGGCGCGACCCAGCACGTGATGCGCAGCTCCTCGCGTTGCAGGTAGAACCTGCCATTTCCTTAAGGCGCGCCGTCGGCTATCTGGTGTAGGGGTCGCAGTAGACCTTGGTCGGTCAGTACGTCGACGTAGAAGAGGCGGCGTGGGCGACCTGTGCGCCCGGTAGCTGCCTCAGCCGGTCCCGAACCCCCGGTTCCGGCTCAACGGTACCGGGACATAGCACCAATGCGTAAACCGGAGTGCAACTACGCGAGTCGGGCAGTTGCCCGGGGCTTCTTCACGGCCGGCTCGAGCCAGACTTCTGCCTGGTAGCCGCGGTCAGTGGCCAGCTGATGCGCGCACTGCCGTCGGAAGCCTTCATGCAGCGGGTCACCTGGGGCGACGTTGTCGCTCGGTGGGGGACGCTTTCGGGTTGAGATAGACGGATCGTTGGGCGGCGGCCGGTTTGGGGGTGAGTTTGACGTCGAGTTCGGCGTCGAGTGCGCGGGCGAGGCGTACCAGTACCGGCAGGGTGGGGATGGTGCCGCCGGCCCGGGCGACCGCGGACTGAGTCATGCCCGCCTCGTGAGCAAGCTGGGTCTGGTTCCAGCCGCGCTGCTCGCGAAGCTCCCGCACCCGGCGGCCGAGGTCGAAGGCGAGCCGGGCAGCCTCGTAGGCGTCGACCGCACCGGGCTCGGCCATACGCCGATCGCGCAGCGTCGCCGGCGACAGGACGCGCGGCGGTGGTCACGGACTCAGCACCTGCCTGACCAGCGGGATGCCGATGGCGATGTCAGCGACGGGGTGTATTGCTTGATCATGAACGGCAGGAGAGGAGGGCGCAGCGCTAGACACGGAGCGTTCGTCGCAATAATGATACTATTGCTCCATGTCTAGGGGTACCGCGATGGCGGCGATCAGTCCGGTTGCGGCCGAGCAGTGGGGCATGTTCACTGCCGGACAGGCCCGTCGCGCAGGTGTGTCACGGCAGGATCTGAAGCGGCTGGTCGATGACGGCACGCTCACCGTGGCCGACCAGGCCGCACGTGTTTACCGCCTCGCCGGAGTACCTGAGGATCCCGACCTGGACCCGCTGCGTGCGGTGTGGCTGCAACTGGGCGGCGAGAAATCGTGGCAGGAGCGCACGGCCACGCCTGACGTCGTTGTCAGCCACCGCAGCGCGGCGCATCTGCGGGGTCTGGGCGACATGATCCCGACCACACACGAGTTCTATGCCACAACCCGGCTGCGTCCGCGCCGCCGTGATGTCAGGGTGCGGGTGCGTGCCCGGATCGTGCCGGGCAGTTGGGAGATCTGGGGCGGCGTGCCGGTGCGGACGGTGCCGGCGACCATCGACGATCTGCTTGGTGACCATGAGGACGAGTCCGCCGTGGCCCAGGTGGTGCGCGACGCTCTTGACAGGGGCCTGGTACGCAAGGAGACGCTGCTGCCCGCAATCGAGCGGCACACCGGGGCGTACGGCCATTCGACTGCTGAGGAGTTTCTCGCGGTCCTTGTCGGCGACGGGGCGCAGGCATGACCGCAGAGAGGTTCGGCTACGACACACCGGTCGCATTCCGGGCGGCGCTCAAGGAACACTTCGCGCAGATCGCTCGCGCCGATGGACGCTACCCGCTGCACGAGCTGCAGCGCCAGTTCGCCTACGATCGCGCGCTTGCCAGACTGTTCAGCTCTGACAACGCGGACCGATGGGTGCTCAAGGGTGCTGGGGCGCTGTTAGCCCGGCTGGCGACAGCTCGGCACAGCAAGGACATCGATGTGCTGTTTGAGGTGAGCGACGCCGACGTTGACGATGCTGTCGAAGCTTTGCTCGCCGCGCTTCGTGACGACCTGGGCGATCACTTCCGGTTCGAGGTCACACGGGTCGCCCCGCTACAGCAGGAGGCCAAGGGCGCGCGGGTCCATGTCAACACGCGGCTCGGCCCGACGCTCCTCGCGGCGTTCCACATCGATGTAGTTGTGGCGGGTGTGATGACCGGCAGACCGGATCTGGTAGCCCCGCTGACGCCGTTGGTGATCGATGGCCTGGTTCGCCCGCGCTACCGGGTCTTCCCGGTCGCCGATCACCTGGCTGACAAGCTCTGCGCTGCCGTCGGCACGTATGCGCGGGTCGCTGAGCCCGTGGGTAGCACCAGGGTGAAGGATCTGGTGGACATCGCGATCATCGCGACGAGTCAGACCGTCTCTGCGGGGGATCTGACCGTCGCGGTCCGGGTCAACGCCGCTGCGCGCCGACTGCTCCTCCCTGATCGGTTCGCGGTGCCCGACCCGATCGGCTGGGGTCGCCGCTACCCGCGTATCGCCTCGCAGGCGCCCGGTCTCGCTCCTGACTACGAGACGGCCGCCACGCTCGCTGGCCTTCTGTTCGATCCGGTGCTCGGCGCAACCGCAACCGGCGCGTGGGATCCGGCAACGCGGACCTGGGTTGCGCAGTGACGCCACGCTCACCGGGATTGCCAGCGCCGTGCGTGCGTAGAAGGACTGTCGGCTGATCCGTCGCCGGACTGCCGTCACCGCGACTACCGGCCCCTGAACTGCGAGTGCGGTTCGGACTCCGCCACGCCCGATCTACCACTTCGGATTGGGCATGTCAGCTAGGAGCCGCACCGCGTGCGAGATAGACCCGAGGCGGAGCGTATCGGTCTCCAGCCAGCGCCTCTCGACCCGGTCGCGGCGGTGTTCGGCTGGAGTGACGCTGCTCTACACTCGGGGATCTGCGTGCGCGCCCCCAAAGACTTGTTCGTGGAACTGCTCGGCGGAGACACACCAGCCGCGTGACTGCGTTCCCGTACTGAACCGCCACTCTGATGGACACCAGCGACGACGGGAGCGAGGCGATGAGCAGCGCAGGGGTGATCTTCAAACGGTGCGGGTGCCGGGACGCCACCCGGCGACGACTCGAGCAGTCTTGTCCCCGGCTGGGGCAGCGCGGGCATGGCAGCTGGTACTTCCACTGCTCCGCCACGAACCTGCTCGGCCGCCGGGAACGGGTCCGTCGTGGCGGCTACCCGTCGCAGGCCGCCGCCCGCCACGCCCGCCACGAGTGGCTAGCCGGCACCGCGGCGGACCGGACCGCGCAAGGCTGGACGCTCGAGCGGTGGCTGCGGCACTGGCTGGACACGCGCACGAAGATCCGGCCCACCACTAGGTTCCACTACACCCGCGACGTCGAGAACGTCCTGATCCCGCACCTGGGCCGCTACCTGCTGGCCGATCTCGGCACCGGCCTGCTGCGGTCGGTGTTCGCGCGGATCGCCGCGACGACGAACAGCAAGGGGCGGCCGCAGTCCGCGGCGGCGATGCAGCACCTGCGCACCACCCTGCGGGCCGCTCTCAACCTGGCTGTCAAGGAAGGGGTGATCGAGTGCAATCCGGCCCGGCACATCGAGATCAGCGGCTACCAGCAACCCCACGCGAAGGTGTGGACCGACGCCCGGGTGGCGCAATGGGCGCAGACTGGTGACCGGCCGGCGGTGGCCGTCTGGACCGCCGAGCAACTCGCCACGTTCCTCGGCGCCGTCGGCGACGACTCGCTTTTCGCGTTCTGGTGGCTCACCGCCCTACGTGGGCTGCGCCGTGGCGAGATGTGCGGACTGCGTTGGACCGACATCGACCTCGACCAGGGCATGCTCACGATCGACCGCAACCGCACCACGGCCGGCTACCAGATCGTCGAGGACGATCCGAAGACCCCCGCCGGCCGCCGCACGGTCGCCCTGGACAAACGCACGGTGCAGGTGCTGCGGGCGCACCGCCACCGCCAGGGTGACCAGCGCGCCCAGGCCGCCGAGGCCGGCCAACCCTGGACCGATACGGGATACGTGTTCACCCGGGCCGACGGGCTGCCGATAAACCCGAACTACGCCACCACCCGGTTCCGCAAACTCGTCCAACGCACCGGACTGCCTCCGGTACGGCTGCACGACCTGCGCCACGGCGCCGCGTCGCTGGCGCATCAGGCCGGTGCCGATCTGAAGACCCTGCAGGACCTACTCGGCCACTACAGCATCCTGGTCACCGCCGACACCTACACCAGCGTCCTACCCGAGGTTCAGCGGCGGTGCGCCGATGCCACCGCCCACCTCGTCCTCACCGCGGCCCGCCGCACCCGCAACAAGATCAAGAACAAGGCCCGGAAGAACTGGCCCAGCCGCCGGCCGAAAACAGGTGCCCCCACCCCCGCCGCTCCCGCGCCCAGGCTGAAGACGCAGGTCACACGGCCAAGACGCGAAAAGAACCCAAAACCGCAAGCGGCACCCATATCGCACCCAAGCGACACCCACCATCCGAACAGGACGCAGAACGGAAACGGCCTGACCCGCATGTCCGCAGGTCAAGCGCCGTATGATCTTGCGCGCCCGAAGGGATTCGAACCCCTAACCTTCTGATCCGTAGT
>SLSW01000079.1 GCA_007130245.1 Micromonosporaceae bacterium | reverse complement strand
TACGCGCGGATCGTGGCCGAGCGGGCCGTGCTGCGGCGGCTGGTGGAGGCCGGCACCAGGATCGTCCAGTTGGGGTACGGCACCGCCGCCGGCAGCGGGCGCGACACGGCCGACGTGGTGGACCTGGCGCAGCAGGCGGTCTACGAGGTGACCGAACGCCGCGGCGGGGATGACTTCCAGGCACTGGCCGAGGTGCTGCAGCCGACCCTGGACGAGATCGAGGCGATCGGCGCCCAGGACGGCACGATGACCGGTGTCCCCACCGGCTTCGCGGACCTGGACGCGTTGCTGCACGGCATGCAGCCGGGCCAGTTGATCGTGGTGGCCGGTCGGCCCGGCCTCGGCAAGTCGGCGGTGAGCCTCGACTTCGTGCGCCACGCCGCGGTGCGTCACGGCCTGGCCAGCGCCATCTTCTCGCTGGAGATGAGCAAGATCGAGATCGTGATGCGGGTGTTGTCGGCCGAGGCGCGGGTGCCGCTGCACGTGCTGCGGTCGGGGCAGTTGTCCGATGACGACTGGACCAAGCTGGCGCGGCGGATGGGTGAGATCAGCGAGGCGCCACTGTTCATCGACGACACCCCGAACATGACCCTGATGGAGGTCCGGGCCAAGGCGCGGCGGCTGCGCCAGCGCCACGACCTCAAGCTGCTGGTGGTGGACTACCTGCAGCTGATGACCTCCCCCCGGCGGGTGGAGAGCCGCCAGCAGGAGGTCTCGGAGCTGTCGCGGGGGCTGAAGCTGCTGGCCAAGGAGGTCGACTGCCCGGTGATTGCGGTGGCACAGCTCAACCGCGGGCCGGAGCAGCGTACTGACAAACGCCCTCAACTGTCCGATCTACGCGAATCAGGCAGCATCGAACAGGACAGTGACGTGGTGGTGCTGCTGCACCGCGAGGACTACTACGACAAGGAGTCGCCACGCGCCGGCGAGGCGGACTTCATCGTGGCCAAGCACCGCAACGGACCCACCGACACGATCACGGTCGCGGCACAGTTGCACTTCTCCCGCTTCGTCGACATGGCCATCGGCTGATCCGGCGGGCGTTGGAGTGGTCGACACCGACTATGCGGTGCGGGCGCTCCGGGTCGTCCGGTAGGCTTCTGGCCACGCGATCCAGGCTGTTCGCCACCGCGGAAAGCTCAGCGCGGGCCGCTTGGTCGGCTGCCAGGAGGCCGCATGACCGCTGTCGAGATCCGCCGGTTGACACCGGATGACTGGACGTTGTTCCGCCAGGTCAGGTTGGCGGCGCTGGCGGACTCGCCGGAGGCGTTCTGCTCCACGTTAACGCGCGAGCAGGCGTACGACGCGCAGCAGTGGCGGGACTGGATGCGACCCGCCAGCGGCCTGAAAGTGGTCGCCGTGAACGGCGAGGTACCGGTGGGGGTGGTGGGCGCCTGGGTGCCGCCGGAGCGCGGCGGAGCGGTGGAGCTGTTCAGCATGTGGGTCAGCCCTACGGTGCGCGGGCGCGGCGTCGGTACGGCGTTCGTGACGGAGGTGCTGGACTGGGCGCGCGGGCAGCGCCACCGCACGGTCGAGCTGTGGGTGGTCGAGGAGAACGGGACCGCCCGCCGTCTCTACGAGCGGTTCGGCTTCCAGCCCACCGGCGAGACCCAGCCGCACCCGAACGACCCGCGGCAGAAGGAACTGCTCATGTGCCGCACGCTCGGGTAGCACCCGCCCGGTCGCACCGCGATCGGTGAAGAAAAGGTGTTGGTGCGCCACCGACACGGTGCTCCTACCTGTGTCCGGCACTCCGGCCGGCACGTCACAGAGGAGAGCGCCATGACCACGACGTACGACCTGAACGCACGCCGGCCCGCCACCACCCGCACCTGGCTGGCGCTGGGCGCGGCCGCGGCGGCGGTGACGCTGCTGGTGATGACTATCGCGGTGGCCTGCACCGGGACCGGCGACGCGCCGCTGGCCACCGGCGGCTCGCCCGGACCGACCGCGTCGGCCGACCCGGCTGAGGACACCGACACCGGCGACCACCCGGGGCAGTCCAGCTCCGGCGTCGGCGGCCAGGCGCCCGGCAACGATTCTCCAGGTGGCCAGGGCTCCGGCGGCGACGATCCTGGCGCGGACGAGCCGGACGGTGACGACACCGGTGAGGTCCACCCGGTGTTCCCGATCCCGATCGCCCCGACCCTGTCGGCGGAGGTCTACCAGCCGCTGCCGCTCGCGCCCTGCCTCGGGCGCGGGACGATTTTTGTCGAGGGCGTCGTGCTCGCTCCGATCGAGGTCGAGTATCAGTGGATCAGGATTGGACAGCTCGGCCTGGCCAACGAACCACTGACCGGGAAGATGACCGTTACCTTCGACGAACCCGGCCACCAGCACGTGCCGGCGTTCTTGCCGGACAGCGACGTCGAGCGCGCCGTCCAGCTTCACATCTACGGCGCGGAGACCACCTACAGCAACCCGGTGACCTATCCCGCCTGCCCGTGAGCGACCTGACGCCAGGCCCACACGCACGCACCCCGAACGCGTTCCACCGGTCGCACCGGCCCGACCCGACCGGTGCGACCGGTGCGACCGGTGCGACCGGTGCGCAGCGAAACGTCGCCGCGGCGATAGGGTCAAGGAGTGAGCGAGACCACGGGAGCAACCGGAGAGCAACCGCAGATCACCGAGGAGCAGCTACGCGAATATCTCTCGCAGTTGCGGGAGGCGCCGGCGGAGCAGATCGTGGCGGAGCTGCTGTCGAGCACGCTGAACGCCGCTCAGGCCAAGCTCGGTCGTCGCGACGCCCGGCTGTTGATCGACCTCAGTACGGTCATGATGGACCACGTGCGCCGGCACGTCTCCGGAGACCTGGCTACGCAGGTCGACAACGTGCTTCAGCAGCTGCGACTGGGCCAGGTGCGGGCGGAGGAATCCGCCGGGGACCACCCGGAGCCCAACGATCTGGCCGAGGCACCGCCTCCGCCGTCGGCCGAGCCGGGCGTGCAGGAGGCCACCTCACCACCACCACCACCACCGTCCGCGGGACCGTCCCGCCCGCCGTCCAGCCTGTGGGTCCCCGGGCGGGACTTCTGACGGCACGCCGGCGTGCCCCGGACCTCGACCCGGCTGGGGAGTAGGGGTCGGTGCCGGCACACCACCAGCACCGACCCCACCCCTAGAAGGCACCGGCGGGGCTGAACAGGCGCGGCTGAGCGCGCGGCGCGGTGCCCGCCACGGCCCGCGACCGGAACACGTGGCTGAACAGAGCGTCCAGGTGCCAGAGCCGGCGGGTGTAGAAGACCGGGAACCAGAATCTCTCGCGGATCCCGTCCGGGGTGGTGACAGCCAGCTCCATCGAGCGCATCCGCGGGTCGGAGGTCCAGGTGACGTCTTCGAGGAACCGTAGGTCGGCGGCGAGGTGCAGCCGCACCCGGTGCAGGAACCGGGTCTCCCTGGTCACCACCAGGCTGCGGTTGGTCAGTAGCAGCAGGTAGAACCCGGCGAGAGGCTGGCCGGGACGGTGGCACCGCGTCGCCACGACAGTGGTCTCCCCCGGTGTCACACACGGACGCAACACCGGCATGTGGCGACTCACGACCGGGATCGGCAACCCCGCCTGCGACGTGGCGGGTAGGAACGTACGGGAAAAGACGTCCATGTCCGATTTAACGAAGCGAAACGCCAGCGGGACACGCCGACAGGCACGACGCGCCGTGGACCCGATCGCCGAGGCGGCTACCGCATAGCCGGCCCGGTGCGGGCGACCCCTACAGCAGCTCCAGGATGGTGGCGTTGGCCATGCCGCCGCCCTCGCACATCGTCTGCAGCCCGTACCGGATCTGCCCGTCGCGCATCTGCTGCAGCAGCGTGGTCATGATGCGGGCACCGGAGGCGCCGAGCGGATGCCCGAGTGCGATAGCCCCGCCGCGCGGGTTCAGCTTCCGCGGGTCGGCACCGGTCTCAGCCAGCCACGCCAGCGGCACCGGAGCGAAGGCCTCGTTCACCTCGTACACCCCGAGGTCATCGATGGACAGCCCGGCGCGGCGTAGCGCCTTGGCGGTGGCGGGCATGACCGCGGTCAGCATGATCACCGGGTCGTCGGCGGCGACCACCGCGGTGTGGATGCGTGCCAACGGCCGCAGCCCATGCGCGCGGGCCCACTCGCTGGTGGTGACCGCCAGTGCCGCGGCGCCGTCGGAGATCTGGGACGCCGAGCCGGCGGTCACCACGCCGTCGGGGTGGAACGGCGTCGGCAGCTCTCCCAGCTTCGCCAGTGAGGTGTCGCGCCGTACCCCCTCATCAGCCCGTACGCCGGCCACCGGCACCAGCTCGGCGTCGCACGCGCCGGAGTCCTGCGCGGCGGCCGCGCGTTCGTGGCTGGCCAGCGAGAACTCGTCCAGCTGGGCGCGGGACTGCTTCCACCGGGCGGCGATCATCTCGGCGCCGACGCCCTGGCTGAACGGCGCCGGGCTGCCGTCGGCGAACCCTTCCGCGCCGGCGTACCGCCCGTAGATGGCGTCGCTGAAAGGGCGCTGGTCACCGATGCTCGTGCCCATCGGCACCCGGGTCATCGACTCCACGCCGCCGGCGACGACCAGGTCGCCCTGTCCGGACAGGACCGCGGCCGCGGCGAAGTGCACGGCCTGCTGGCTGGAGCCGCACTGGCGGTCCAGCGTGGTGCCCGGCACCGACTCCGGCCACCCGGCGGCCAGCACCCCGTTGCGCGCGACGTTCCAACTCTGCTCGCCGACCTGCGACACGCAGCCCCACACCACGTCGTCCACGTCGGCCGGTTCGAAGCCGGTGCGCTCGGCCAGGGCGGTCAGGACCTGGCCGGACAGGTCGACCGGGTGCACCTCGGCCAGCCCGCCACCGCGCCGCCCCACGGGGGTCCGTACCGCACCGACGATCACCGCGTCCCGCATGGCTACTCCTTGGTAACTTGACTAACCCCGATCGTACGCCGACGCTGGGCGGCGTGGAAGGCGTGGATGAAGTTCGCTGGCGGGTGCCGCTGCGGATACCGCTGGGCAAGCTGGTGGTGGTAGCAATCCTGGTGTTACTGGCGGCGGTGGCGGCCACCGAAGTGTGGCAAATGGCGGTGGCGCTGCTGGCAGCGACCGGGATGGCCGGTTGGGCGGCGCGTGATCTGTTCGTGCCGGTGCGGCTGGCCGCGGACGGGGCCGGCGTGACGGTGGTCGCGGGCCTTGCGCGCCGGATCCGGCTGCCGTGGTCGCAGGTGGAGCGGGTGCGCGTGGACGCGCGGCGGCGCTCCAGGCTGCTCGAGGTCGACACCGGCGAGACGCTGCACCTGTTCAGCCGCTACGACCTCGACGAGGATCTGGACGAGGTCGCCGCCAGGCTAGAGTCGCTGCGCACCGCCGCCGGCTGACGGTGGTCGGTCAGCGCTGACGGTGGTCGGTCAGGTCAGGGCGAGCGTGCGGAGCACGGTCAGCACGATCAGCAGGATCGCGATCACCGCCAGCGCGCTCACCTGGATCGGGGTGCGGCGCTTGCGTGGCGCGTAGGCCAGACCGGCCGCGATCAGGGCGCCGGTAACCAGCCCACCGAGGTGACCGGCGACCGAGATGAACGGCACCAGGAAGGTGAAGATGAGGTTGATGACGAGGATCGCCGTGATCATCGATGTGTCGCGACCGAGCCGGCGCAGGACCACATAGAACGCCCCGAACAGCCCGAAAACCGCTCCTGACGCTCCAGCGGTCGGGGTGGCGAGACCTCCGAACAACGGGTTGTTGAACAGGAACACGCCCAACCCGGCGGTCAGGTAGACCGCGACGCTGCCACCGATGCCGGAGATGAGGTAGAGCGCCAGGAACCTGGCACGGCCCAGCAGTGGCTCCAGCACCCCGCCGACCACCCACAGCGCGAACATGTTCAACGCCAGGTGAATAACGCCGTAGTGGAGGAACATCGAGGTGATCAGACGGTAGAACTCACCGTTGACCACCCCCGGGGCGGCCGCACCGGGCGCGGACGGGTAGGTGAACGCCACCCCTGGTTCGCCGACCACCATCGCGCCCCAGACATGACCCGTGGTGATACTGCCACCCAGTGCCGCGGCCCCGCCGATGGCCACCGTCAACACGAACACCGCGACGTTGATGCCGATCAGCGCCTTGGTGACGTGCCCGTGCTGGCCGGCCAGGGTGCCGCCGAACGCGGTGCGCGCCTGGAGGCGGTTGCGCCTGCCCTCGTTGGCGCAGTCCGGGCAGCGGTGGCCGACCGCCGCGTCGTGCATGCAGTCCGGGCAGATGGGGCGGTCGCAGCGGCTGCACCGCAGGTACGTCTCGCGGGAGGGATGCCGGTAACACACCGGAACCGTCGGCTGGCTCACGCCCGTCACCCTAGCCGCCCTGCTCCCCCCTCGTCGATCTAGGGCTTGTTCACGTGGTTTGATCTCAAACCACGTGAACAAGCCCTAG
>SLSW01000155.1 GCA_007130245.1 Micromonosporaceae bacterium | reverse complement strand
GCGACGGTGGTGGCGGCACCGGCGGGGCGGGCGCCTTCGCCGACGGCGCCCTGCGCTGGCCCGGCTGCTGGCCGGGTTGCCGACCCCGCGCGCGCGGCGCCGGGACCTCGAACAGCGCGCCCGCTGCCAACGCGGTCGGGGTGTCCAGCTCACCGGGATCGAACAGCCGGATCACCCCGTACTCGCCGTCGTAACCTGGTGTGCGCCGCACCTGGCCACCACGCAGCCGCCGCACCGCCTCGGCGAGCACCTCGCCGCCGGCGCGGGCGATCTCGTCGATCGGCGTGCGGGTGAGGACCTCCAGCTCCGGTCCGAGCGCGGCCAGCAGCTCGTGCAGCTTGCCCGCGACCTTCTTGCTCTTCGGGCCGACCCGGTTGACCTCGCCCAGCACCTCGGCCAACGGCACCAGGTGGGTCACCTGCCGGGCGTGCGCCGGCGGCGGCGCGTCCTCGGGCCGGTCGGCCAGTTCCTCCACCCGCGCCAGCACGCCGACAGTCAACGGCCTGCCGCACTCCGGGCAGGCGCCGCCGGCGGCACGGGTCTGCGCCGGGGTCCAGTTCACGCCACAGGCGCGGTGGCCGTCGGCGTGGTACTTGCCCTCCTCCGGGAAGAACTCGATGGTGCCGTGCAGCCCGTCACCGGTGCGCATCGCCTCGCGCAGCGCGTAGTAGTCCAGCCCGGTGTCGAACACCGTGGCCTCCCGGCCCAGCGCCGGGGGCGAGTGCGCGTCCGAGCTGGACACCAGCTGATAGGAGTCCAGGCTAGACACCCGGTGGTTCATCGCCGGGTCCGACGACAGCCCGGTCTCCACCGCGAACACGTGGTGGGCGAGGTCGGCGTAGCAGTCGGCGATCGCGTTGAAGCCGGATTTTGAACCGAGGGCGGAGAACCACGGCGTCCAGATGTGCGCCGGCACCAGGTAGGCGTCCGGGCTCGACTCCAGCGTGATCTCCAGCAGATCCCGGGAGTCCAGCCCGAGGATCGGCCGCCCGTCGGAGGCCAGGTTGCCGATGCGCGCCAGCGAGGTCGTGAAGCGTTCCGCGGCGTCCAAGTCCGGCAGGTATACCAGGTGGTGCACCTTGCGGGTGTGACCGTCGCGCTTGTAGATGGTGGAGATCTCCACCGACAACAGGAACCGCACCGGCGCCGCACCGGCCAGATTGGCCGGAAGCGTGCGGTCCACCTCCGCCTCGGCCTGCCGGCTCAGCCGGAACAGCCCCGGCTCGGCCGGGTGCAGGTGCTCGCGCAGATGCTCGCGCCAGGCCGGGTGGGTGACGTCGCCGGTGCCCAGCACCGCGATGCCCTTACGGCGCGCCCACCAGGCGAGGTTCGGCAGCTCCAGGTCACGGCTGCAGGCCCGGGAATATTTCGAGTGGATGTGCAGGTCGGCGACGAAACCCGGAACGGGCGAGCCGGTGGGGGGCGCGCTCTCGTCGGACGGCATCGGCGGGGGCACGCCGCATTCTGGCATGCCCGCTGACCGGCACGCACGCGTGCCACGCCGCCACCCCAGGCCCTGCGGCGCCATGGGCACCGCTGCTCCCCGACCGACCGGGACAGTACGCCTACTCCGCCGGGGCCGGGTGTCCCGGCGGCTCGCCGGTCTCCGCGTCGGTGGTGTCGGCCCGGCGTGGCTGCCGCAGAATCAGGCCGTACGCCACCGCGTGGTCCACAACAGCGCGGTGAGCAGGACCGTGGGTAGAACCGACGGGACCAGCCCGGCCAGGAGGCTGAACCCGAGCACCGCAACCCTGTCCTCGACGGAGAGCCCGGCCCACCAGCTCCACAAGAGAATATTTTTGCAGAAGATCAGCACGTAGATCAGGCCGTGATAAGCCAACCATGGCGGAAGGCCGGACGAACCGGCCAGGGTCTCGAGCGCAGATCGCGTGTCACGGTCCGATTGTCGGTGGTGCTCGCCACCCGGGCCGGGCGCCCCGGTTGGGTCAGCGCGAGCGCAGCTCCACGAGTGTGATGTCGGGATCGGCACCCACCCGCATCGGAGGCCCCCAGAAGCCGGCGCCGTTGGTGACATAGACCAGGGTGCCGTCCACCTCGGCAAGTCCGGACACCACCGGCTGGTCCAGCCGCACCAGCAGGTGGAACGGGAAGACCTGCCCGCCGTGGGTGTGGCCGGACAGTTGCAGATCCACCCCATGCGCGGCGGCGCGGTGCACCTGCACCGGCTGGTGCGCCAGCAGCACCACCGGCCGGGAGGTGTCCCGGTCGCCGAGCGCGGCGTCGTAGTCGGGCGGGTCGTCGAACCGGCTGCCCTCCCGGTCGTTGACACCTGCCAGGTCGATCGCGCCACCACCGTGAACGATCTCCACCCGCTCGTTGCGCAGCACCCGTAAGCCGAGCTCGTCGGCCGCCTCGATCCACTCCTCGTGGCCGGTGTAGTACTCGTGGTTTCCGGTAACGAAGTACGAGCCGTACCTGCTGCGCAGCCCTCGCAGCGGCACTGCCGAGTCACGTACGTGCTCGACCTGGCTGGAGACCATGTCGCCGACCACCGCCACCAGGTCCGGGTCGGTGTGGTTGACCATGTCCACCACCCGGTCGACGTGCCGCCGCCCGTACAACGGGCCCACATGCAGGTCGGCGATCACAGCGATGCGCAACCCGTCGGCGCGCCGGTCCAGCCGGCGCAGCGGCACCGGCACGTGCCGGATCTTCGGCGCCATGTACGCCCGGGGGATGCCCGCGCCGACCGCGCCCGCCGCCACGAGCCCGGCCGTGATCGCCGCGCCGCGGCGCAGCAGCAGCCGCCGGCCAGGATCGGGCGCCGGGCCGTCTCCATCAGCTGCGGGCGCGCCGGCGGCAACCGCCGCGGGCACCGGCGACGGGGCGCGCCGGCGACGCAGCAGCAGCCACGTCACCAGCACCGGCAGCTCGAGCACGAGCAGGGCCACCAGCAGGTAGAACATGAACCCCAGCCAGAGGTAGCCCGGCCAGGCGATCCACTCCTCGTACGGCACCGGCAGCGGCTCTGCGATCACCGTGGCCGGCACCAGTATCGCCAGGCCCAGCAGGGCGAACCCGGCCGGCCGCCGCCACCGGCCGGGCCCGGTGTCTCGCACCAGCCGCCGCCACAGGTACAGGTGGATCAGCGCGGTGACGATCACGGCGACGATGAGGAACAGCACGAAAGCACGCTAGCGGGTTCTGCGGCGGCAGGTGGAGATCCGGACCCCGCACGGGCTACGGTCAAGGAATGGCGACGCCTGCGGACCGACCACCCGAGCCCAGCCTGGTCGACCGGTACGGCAGGGTGGCGACCGACCTGCGCGTGTCGCTGACCGACCGGTGCAACCTGCGCTGCTCGTACTGCATGCCCCCGGAAGGGCTGCCGTGGCTGCCCGCGCCGTCGGTGCTCACCGACGACGAGGTGGTGCGGCTGCTGACGGTCGCCGTCGGCCAGCTCGGCGTTACCGAGGTGCGGTTCACCGGCGGCGAGCCGCTGCTGCGACCCGGGCTCGTCAAGATCATCGCCGCGGCGTCGGGGCTGACACCGCGACCGCGGCTGTCGCTGACCACCAACGGCATCGGACTGGACCGGCTCGCCGGACCGTTACGTGACGCCGGCCTGGACCGCGTCAACGTCTCGCTGGACACGCTGGACCCGGACCGGTTCGCCCAGCTGGCGCACCGGCGCCGCCTGCCCGACGTGCTGACGGGGCTGGCGGCTGCGGCCGACACCGGGCTCACCCCGGTGAAGATCAACGCGGTGCTGCTGCGCGGGATCAACGACTCCGAGGCGGGCGATCTGCTGCGCTTCGCGCTGGCCCACGGCTACCAGCTGCGGTTCATCGAGCAGATGCCGCTGGACCCGCAGCATGGGTGGGACCGGTCGCAGATGGTGACCGCGGACGAGATCCTGGCGCAGCTGGAGGCCGAGTTCCCGCTGCGTCCCGACCCGGCCCATCGGGGCTCGGCACCGGCCGAAACATGGCTGGTCGACGGTTTCAGCGATGCGCACGGCGAGCCGGCCAAGGTGGGCGTGATCGGCAGCGTCACCCGGCCGTTCTGCGGGGCATGCGACCGCACCCGGTTGACCGCCGACGGGCAGGTGCGCAACTGCCTGTTCGCCACCGACGAGAACGACCTGCGTACGCCGCTGCGGGACGGCGCCGCGGATGAGGAGCTGGCCGAGCGGTGGCGGGCCGCGATGTGGGGCAAGCTGCCCGGCCACGGCATCAACGACCCGACGTTCCTGCAGCCGGCCCGGCCCATGTCGGCGATCGGCGGCTGAGCATGGCGGACTCGGTGATCACGGTGCGGTACTTCGCCGGTGCGCGTGCGGCCGCCGGGATGCCCGAGGAGACCCTGACCGACGAGGTGCTGCCGGGCGGCGCCACGCTGGCGCAGCTGGTGAAGGTGCTGGGGGACCGGCACGGGCAACGGCTGACCACAGTGCTGACCGCCGCGAGCTTCCTCGTCGACGGGCTCTCCTGGCGCGACCACGACCGCGAGCTGCCGCCCGGCGCCGTGGTCGACGTGCTGCCGCCGTTCGCCGGCGGCTAGCGAACCGCCGCAGCGCTCCGTCCGCTGCCCGGGGTCAGCCGCCGCGGAGTGCCTCGGTGGCGGTGGCCACGACCGCGTCCCGCCAGCCGGCACCGAACAGCGCCGTGTGCACCAGCATCAGGTGCAGCTGGTGCACCGGCACGCGGACTTCCCACCCGTCCGCCAGCGGCCACGCCTCCCGGTAGGCGGCCAGGACCCGGTCCAGGTGCGGCGCGCCGCCGAACAGCGCCAGCGTGGCCAGGTCGGTCTCCCGGTGGCCCCCGTGCGCGGCCGGGTCGATCAGCCACACCCGCTCCGGGGTCCACAGCAGGTTGCCCGGCCACAGGTCGCCGTGGATACGTGCGGGCGGCTCGTCGCCGCCGTACCGGTCGATGGTCGCCAGCACCTTGCGGACCAGCGCGACGTCGGAGGCGGACAGCGCGCCGCGCTCGGCGCTGGTGCGCAGGTGCGGCTCTAACCGGTGCGCGGCGAACCAGGCCGGCCACGGCTGCCTACGCTCGGTGTTGTCCTGTGGCAGCCGACCGATGAAACCCGGCCAGGGTGCGCCGAAGGCGGGGGCACCGGCCGCGTGCAGCCCGGCCAGCTCCCGGCCGAACCGCTCCGCGGCGGCCGGACCGGGCGCGCCGGGCTCGACCCACTCCAGCGCCAGGATCTGCTCGTCGGCCGCGATCACCTCCGGTACGGCGACGGTGCCGGCCTCGCGTAGCCAGCGCAGCCCGGCCGCCTCGGACAGCAGCAGCCCGGCCGGCAGTGGCGACGACTCCCGCGCGGACTTGGTGAACAGCGACGCTCCGTCGTCGAGGGTCAGCCGCGACGCGGCGCAGATGTCGCCGCCGGGCACCGGTGTCTCCCGGATCCGCTGGTGGGTGAGCAGCGTCGTCAGGTGCTGCGGGTGCGTGCGCAGGTAGGCCAGGTCCACGGTGTCCACGCTAGCGGGCGGCTCCGGGTTTCGTTCCCGGCCCAAACACGGTATGCATGTCGAATGAACGTGTCGATTCGTCCCTACCGACCGAGCGACCACAGCGTCTGCCGCACCCTGTGGGCCGAGTTCGCCGAGATGAGGCGGGACCTGTACGACGAGCCGTCGAACGGCGGTGACCCCGGTGCGGGTTTTGAGGACTACCTCACCCGGCTGGACCTGTCCGGCATGTGGGTCGCCGAGCACCCGGAGGATGGTGTGATCGGGCTGATCGGGCTGATCCTGGCCGGGCGTACCGGGGAGGTCAATCCCGTGGTGGTGACCCAGCGACACCGCACCAAGGGGGTGGGCACCGCGCTGCTGCAGCACGTGGCCGAGCAGGCCCGCAAGCGGGCGCTGCGGCAACTTGCGGTGGTGCCGGACAGTCGCAACGTCGCGGCGATCAAGACGCTGCACGGCGCCGGGTTCGACCTGTTGGCAGCGTTGCGGTTGACGATGGATCTGACCGGCACGGTCAAGGAAACGGACGAAATCGACCTTCACGACCTTCGATTCCGTTACTGACCTGGGCAGATATACCTCAGTCGATGACATCGCCTGTGGATGACATGCGTGTCGTCCACAGAAAACAGTTGCGTCTTCCGCCGGGCCGACCGGCCGGCCAGCCTGGATGGCATGACGACAACCTCCGCCACACCAAGGACCCCGACCATCACCCTGCGCGCGCCAGCCGACCTGGTTGCCGCCGCGCCGTACCTGCTGGGCTTCCATCCCGACCACAGCGTGGTGCTGCTCGCCTTCCGCGACCGCTCGCTGGCATGCGCCTCCCGCGGCGACCTTCCCGGCCCGGACGGGCACCCGGAGACGGTCGCGCGTGACCTGGTCGACGCGGCGGTGCGCCAGCGCGCCACCGCGGTCGCCGTGCTGGCCTACGGGCCGCCCGAGCGCGCCGCGCCGGCGGTGGCGGCG
>SLSW01000038.1 GCA_007130245.1 Micromonosporaceae bacterium | reverse complement strand
TCCGGTTCGCGGGCGACTCCGGCGACGGTATGCAACTTACCGGCGACCGGTTCACCTCCGAGACCGCCCAGCTCGGCAATGACATCTCAACCCTTCCCAACTTCCCCGCGGAGATCCGCGCACCCGCCGGAACCCTGCCGGGGGTCTCCAGCTTCCAGGTGCACTTCGCCGACACCGACATCCTCACGCCCGGCGACGCGCCCAACGTGCTGGTGGCGATGAACCCGGCGGCGCTCAAGGCGAACCTGGCCGACCTGCCGCGCGGTGCGGACATCATTGTCAACACCGACGAGTTCACCAAGCGCAACCTGGCCAAGGTGGGCTATACCGACAACCCGCTGGCCGACGGCACCCTCGACGGGTACGCGGTGCACGAGGTGGGCCTGACCAGCATGACCGTCAAGGCGCTGGCCGAGCACGACATCTCGAAGAAGGACGCCGAGCGGGCGAAGAACATGTTCGCCCTCGGGCTGCTGTCCTGGCTGTTCTCCCGGCCGTACGATTCGACCCTGGCGTTCCTGGAGCGCAAGTTCGCCGCCCGGCCGGAGCTGGCCGCCGCCAACACGGCCGCCTTCAAGGCGGGATGGAACTTCGGCGAGACCACCGAGGACTTCTCGGTGCGCTACGAGGTCGCCCCGGCGACGATGCCGCCGGGCACCTACCGCAACATCAACGGCAACACCGCGCTGGCGCTGGGCGTCGTGGCCGCCGGCGTGCGCTCCGGCCTGCCGGTGTTCGTCGGTGCCTACCCGATCACCCCGGCCAGCGACATCCTGCACGAGCTGAGCCGCCACAAGAAGTTCGGCGTGACCACCATGCAGGCCGAGGACGAGATCGCCGCGGTCGGCGCCACGCTGGGCGCCGCGTACGGCGGCGCCCTGGGCGTGACCACCTCCTCCGGGCCCGGTGTGGCGCTCAAGAGCGAGACGATCTCCCTGGCCGTGGCCCTGGAGCTGCCGCTGGTCGTGGTCGACGTGCAACGCGCCGGGCCGTCGACCGGCATGCCCACCAAAACCGAGCAGGCCGACCTCAACATGGCGTTGTTCGGCCGGCACGGGGAGGCGCCGGTGGCGGTGGTGGCGGCACGCTCGCCGTCGGACTGCTTCGACGCGGCGCTGGAAGCGGCGCGGATCGCGCTGACCTACCGGACCCCGGTGATACTGCTGACCGACGGCTACATCGCCAACGGCTCCGAGCCATGGCTGCTGCCGGACGTCGCCAGCCTGCCCGACCTGCGGGTGGAGGACGCCACCGAGCCGAACACCGACGACGGCACCTTCCTGCCGTACCTGCGCGACCCGGTCACGCTCGCGCGGCCGTGGGCGATCCCGGGCACCCCCGGCCTGCAGCACCGCATCGGCGGGCTGGAGAAGGCCGACCGCACCGGCGACATCTCGTACGACCCCGCCAACCACGACCTGATGGTGCGCACCCGGGCCGCCCGCATCGAGGCGGTCGATGTGCCCGACGTGGAGATCGACGACCCGGGCGGCGCCGCGCAGGTGCTGGTGCTCGGCTGGGGTTCCACCTACGGCCCGATCGGGGCGGCCTGCCGGGCGCTGCGCTCACACGGTCACGCGGTGGCCCACGCCCACCTGCGGCACCTGGCGCCGCTGCCGGCCAACCTCGGCGAGGTGCTGGGCCGGTACGACAAGGTGGTGATCCCGGAGGTGAACCTGGGGCAGCTGGCCAACATCATCCGGGCCCGCTATCTGGTCGACGCCATGAGCTACAACCAGGTCCGCGGCCTGCCGTTCACCGCCGCGGAGCTGGAAACAATGCTGGAAGAAGTGGTCAAGAATGTCTAACCCGGTGCCCGTCAACCTCACCACCAAGGACTTCAAGTCCGACCAGGAGGTCCGCTGGTGCCCGGGCTGCGGCGACTACGCGATCCTGGCCGCGGTCCAGTCGTTCATGCCAGAGCTCGGCATCGACCGGGAGCGGATCGTGTTCGTCTCCGGCATCGGCTGCGCCTCGCGCTTCCCGTACTACATGAACACGTACGGGATGCACTCTATCCACGGTCGCGCGCCCGCCATCGCCACCGGCCTGTCGGCCAGCCGGCCGGACCTGTCGGTGTGGGTGGTCACCGGTGACGGCGACGCGCTGTCGATCGGTGGCAACCACCTCATCCACGCGCTGCGGCGCAACGTCAACGTGACGATTCTGCTGTTCAACAACCGGATCTACGGCCTGACGAAGGGTCAGTACTCGCCGACCAGCGAGCTCGGCAAGATAACAAAGTCGACGCCGGCCGGGTCGGCCGACTCGCCGTTCAACCCGCTGTCGCTGGCGCTGGGTGCCGAGGCCACCTTCGTGGCCCGCACCATTGACACCGACCGCAAGCACCTGCAGTCGGTGCTGCGCGCCGCTGCCGAGCACCACGGCTCGGCGTTCGTGGAGATCTACCAGAACTGCAACATCTTTAACGACGGCGCGTTCGACACGCTCAAGGACGCCGGCTCCCGCGACGACTACCTGATCCGGCTGGAGCACGGCGAGCCGATCACGTTCGGCGCCGACCGGCAGTGGTGCGTGGTGCATCCGCCGGGCGGGTTCGGGCTGGAGGTCCGGCGCACCGCCGAGGTTGACGCGGCGGAGATCGTCTCGCACGACGCCACGGTGCCCGAGCCGGCGTACGCGTTTGCGCTGTCCCGCCTGCCCGACCTCGACCTGCGCCACACGCCGATCGGGGTGTTCCGGCAGGTGGAGCGGCCGAGCTACGACTCGCTGGTGCGCCAGCAGGTCGACACGGCGAAGGCGGCGGCCGACGGGAACCCGGAGGAACAGCTGGCCACCCTGCTCGGCACCGGCGACACCTGGACGATCAACTAAGCCAGCAGGCCGTTGACGAGGCCCGGTCGGCGCCGGAGGGTGTCGGCCGGAAAGCGGGGCGGGTCAGTTGCCGCAGCCGCACGTGCCGCCGCAGCAGCCACCGCCGGTGGCCGCCGGCGGTGCACCTTCCGCGCCGCCGGACAGCGAGACGGTCGACAGCAGCTTGACGGTGTCGCTGTGCCCGCGGGGGCAGTCCGCCGGTTCACCTGCTGACCGCATCGGGCGTTCCACCTCAAAGGTGTCTCCACAGGCGCGACAACGGAACTCGTACCGAGGCATGCCCTCAGGGTACGCCGACGGCCAGGTGGCCGACCTGCCGGGCGTAGGCGATACTCATCGGCATGACGGACGCGGCGGGGGCGCCCCGGAACGACCTACAGCGCCCACTGGACGAGTGTGAGCCGGCCACCGCGGACGCGCCGGCCACCGCGGACGCGCCGGCCACCGCGGACGCGTGGGCCACCGCGGACGGGCCGGCCACCGGGGCTGCGGCAGGCCGGTTGCGCAGCGCCGCTCCCACGGCAGCGCCGGGCACCGAACCCGCGACGCCGGCCAGCGCCGTGTCCTGGGCGGCGGCGGGCCGGGCCACGATGCGCGGGCTGCGCCACACCGGGCGGGTGCTGCGGCACGGACCCGGGCGTATAGCGAGCGCCGTGACCGCCTGGTCGCGACGCCCGGCCGGCCGGCTGGCGGTGCCGTCGGTGACCGTGCTGGGGCTGATCGCGGTGGCGACCACCGCCGGCGCGGTCGTCATCCCTACGGCCGCGCCCCCTGGCGTCACCGGCGCGTCGCCGGCCGAGCTTCCACGCCCGACCATTCCGGCGGGGGACGACACCCCGGTGGCAGCGCCGCCATTAACCTCCACCGGGAATCCGGCCGATGACAGTGGGAACACCGGGATCCCCGCCGACGTGCTGCGCGGCTGGGCCCAGCAGATGTCGGCGCGCACGGGCGTCCCGGTGGTGGCCCTGCAGGCGTACGGCTACGCGGAGCTGGTGGTGGCCGAGACCACGCCGGACTGCCAGCTGAGCTGGACCACCCTGGCCGCTATCGGACGGGTGGAGTCCAACCACGGCCACACCGGCGGGGCCACCCTCGGCGCGGACGGCCGCGCATGGCCGGCGATCATCGGGCCGCCGCTGGACGGCCAGGGCGACCGGAGGCTGATCGAGGACACCGACGGCGGAGAGATCGACGGCGACGACGTGTACGACCGCGCGGTGGGACCGATGCAGTTCATCCCGCAGACGTGGCTGGCCGAGCAGATCGACGCCACCGGCGACGGGACCGCCGACCCGCACAACATCCACGACGCGGCGCTGGCGGCCGCGAACTACCTGTGCCGAAACGGCCGCGATCTGTCCGTCCCGGACGACTGGTGGGAGGCTGTGCTGGCCTACAACGACGTGCAGGCGTACGCCGAGGAGGTCTTCACGGCGGCGAACGAGTACGGCCGGGCCAGCCACGGCTGAGCCTGCCGACAGTAACGAGATCAACACACCCGCGAGGTCCCGGACTTTCGCCCGTGGTGCCGGAAGGGGCAAGCTGTGAGGATGAGAGTTCGCGAGTGGGACCCCGACGCCGCGCCAGCGGCGGAGATCGAGTCGGTCGTCGCATCGCTCAACGAGGCTCTCGACACGGATCTGCCCGCCGATCCGCACTGGCAGGGTGTCGGCGTGCGCGAATACCTGTCCGAGACGATGCCGGGCGAGCGTCGGATCTGCTGGCTGGCCGACGCGGCCGACGCGGCCGACACGGCCGACACGGCCGACATGCCGGTGACCGGGCACGCGAACCTGCTCGTGCTGGGCGATATCGGCGTGGTCGAGCTGCTGGTGCACCCGTCCGCGCGGCAGCGCGGCGTGGGCAGGACGCTGATGCTCGAGGTGGCGCGGCGCGCCCACGCCGAAGGCCTGGACTCGCTCGGGGTGGAGGTGGTCGGTGGCACGCCGGCGATGAAGTTCTGGGAGGCAGTGGGCTTCCGGTGCGCGTACGTGGAGATGCGCAGCGTCCTGGACTTCTCCGCGGTGGACTGGCCGGCGATGGAGGCCCTGGCAGCCTCCGTACCCGCTGGATACCGGGTCGAGTGCCACCGCGGCATGCTGCCGGCCGAACAGCTCGAGCCGTACGCCGCGGCCAAGGCGGTGCGCCGCGAGGTGGAGTTGCCGGACCTGGCGCTACGCCCCAGCTCGTACGATGCGCAGCGGCTGGCCGCCAGCCTGGATACGCTCAACCGGCGCGGGATGAAGCCATACCTGGTGATGGCGGTGCATGAGGTCAGCGGGGAGGTGGCCGCCCTGACCGAGGTGGTCACGCCGGTGCAGCACCCGTCGCGGGCCGACCAGTACGACACGACTGTGGTCCCGGAGCACCAGGGGCTGGGGCTGGACCGGGCGATCAAGGCGCGGATGCTGCTGGAGCTGCGCGCGGCCGAGCCCCGGTTGACCGAGGTGCAGACGTGGAACGCGCTGGAGAACGACCCGATGGCGCGGGTCAACGCGGACCTGGGGTTCCGTCCGGACCGGGAATGGCGCGAGTACGAGGCGGACGTGCCCGAACTGCTCGACCGCCTGTCTCCTCCTACCTCGACCTAGCCCCCTATGCCCGTCGATCTAGGGATAGTTCACGTGATCGGAGATCAAATAGCGTGAACAATCCCTAGATCAGCGGAGATGGCGGGCGGCCTCGGTAGCCCAGTACGTGAGGACGATCTGCGCCCCGGCACGCCGGATGGCCGTCAACGTCTCCAGCATCATGGCCTCCCGGTCCAGCCAGCCGTTGGCGGCCGCCGCCTCGACCATCGCGTACTCGCCGGAGACCTGGTAGGCCGCCACCGGCACATCGACGGCGCCGGCCACCGCCGCGACCACGTCGAGGTACGGCAGGGCGGGCTTGACCATCACCACGTCCGCGCCCTCCGCCACGTCCAGCGCCACCTCACGCAGCGCCTCCCGGGCGTTGGCCGGGTCCTGCTGGTAGGTCTTCCGGTCCCCCTGCAGGGTCGCCTCGACCGCGTCGCGGAACGGCCCGTAGCAGGCCGAGGCGTACTTCGCCGCGTAGGCCAGGATCGCCACGTCCGCGTGTCCGGTGGCGTCCAGCGCTCGCCGGACCGCGCCCACCTGGCCATCCATCATGCCCGACAGCCCCAGCATGTGGGCGCCGGCGGTCGCCTGCGCCAGCGCCATCTCCTCGTACCGCAACAGCGTGGCGTCGTTGTCGACCGTGCCGTCGCCCGCCAGCACACCGCAATGGCCGTGGTCGGTGAACTCGTCCAGGCACAGGTCGCTCATCACCACGGTGGCATCACCCACCTCGGCGACCACGTCCGCGATCGCCACGTTCAGCACCCCGTGCGGGTCGGTGCCGGGCGAACCGACCGCGTCGCGCCGCTGCGGCACACCGAACAGCATCAGCCCACCGACCCCGGCGGCCACCGCCTCGGTCGCGGCCTTGCGCAGCGAGTCGCGCGAGTGCTGCACCACCCCGGGCAACGACGGCACCGCACGCGGCTCGGACAGCCCTTCGCGCACGAACAACGGCAGCACCAGCTCCGCCGGGCTGAGCCGGGTCTCGGTCACCAGCCGCCGCGCCGCCGCGTTGCGCCGCAGCCGCCGCGGCCGCACCTGCGGGTACGTCATACGCCGTCCCCCTCAGCGGAACCGCAGCGCCGTCGGGCCCTGCACCTTGGAGCCGCGGCGCTGCTTGGCCGGCATGGCGGCCAGCTTCTCGCGCAACTCCACCGCGTAGGTCGCCAGCGACTCCACCTGGTCGGCGACCGTGGCGTGCTCCGGCTGCACGTCCACCCGCAGGCCGAACTCGGTGGCGGTCTGCGCCGTCTTCGGCCCGATCGCCGCCACCACCGTGCGTGCGTGCGGCTTGCCGGCGATGCCTACCAGGTTGCGCACCGTCGACGAGGAGGTGAACAGCACCGCGTCGAAGCCACCGGACTTGATCGCGTCGCGGATCTCGGCGGGCGGCGGCGAGGCACGCACGGTGCGGTACGCCGTGACGTCGTCGACCTCCCAGCCCTTCTCGAGCAGACCCGCGGCGAGCGTCTCGGTGGCGATGTCGGCGCGTGGCAGCAGCACCCGCCCCACCGGGTCGAGCAGGTCGTCGTACGGCGCGAACTCGTGCAGCAGGCCTTCGGTGGTGTGGTCGGCCGACGGCATCAGCTCCGGCTCGATACCGAACGCGCGTACCGCGTCCGCGGTCACCGGACCGATGCAGGCGATCTTCACACCGCCGAAGTGGCGCGCGTCCAGGCCGTGCTCGGCGAACTTCTCCCACACCGCCCGGACGGCGTTGGTGGAGGTGAAGATGACCCAGGCGTAGCGGCCGTCCACCAGACCCTTGACCGCGCGCTCCATCTGCGCCGGGGTCCGGGGCGGCTCCACCGCGATGGTGGGCACCTCGGTCGGGATCGCCCCGTAGCTGCGCAGGCGCGCGCTCATCGCGCCGGCCTGCTCCTTGGTACGCGGAACCAGCACTTTCCAGCCGTACAGCGGGCGGCTCTCCCACCAGCTCAGCTTCTCGCGCTGGGCCACGTCGGGTCCCGCCGTCAGCACCACCCGGCCGGTGAAGCCGAGTGCGGCGGCCACGTAGTTGTCCATCGTCGAGGTGGTCGTGTACTGGGTGTCGCCGGTGCCGTCACCGGTCACCGCGACCGGCGTGTCCCCACTCACCCCGGCGGCGAGCAGCCCGTCACGCACCTCGCCGAGCGCGCCGGCGTCGACCGCGATGGCCAGCGAACCGCGCGCCGCCGCGTGCGCCAGGGCGTCGAAGTCGAGCGTGGACACGTCGTCGACGTCGGCCACCGTGCGCACCCCGGTCAACGGGACACCGGCGTAGGCGGCCACTCCGGCGGACTCGCCGACGCCGGGGACCACCTCGAAGCGCACCGAGGTACGCGCCACCGCCTGGACCTCCTCGACCACGGGCTCGCGCGCGAACGGGTCACCGACGACCAGGTGGGCGGCGTTGCTGCCGGACCGCGCCGCGGACAGCAGCACTTTCGCCACGTCCCCTGGCGCTCCCTCGGCTGGACTCCACTCGGTGTCGGGTTTGGCGGTGGAACGGACCGCGGCCAGCAGCGCCTCCGGGACGGCCCGGTCGAAGACGATCCGGTCGGCTCCGGCGAGCGCGTCCACGGCGCGCTGGGTCAGCAGCCCCGGGTCACCGGGGCCGGCACCGACAAAGGTGATCCGGCCGACGGATTTGCGGGTGCGGGTCATGTGTCGTGCTCCAATATCGTTCGGGCGCCGGCGGTGAGCAGATCGGCGGCGAGGTCCCGGCCGAGCTGCTCGGCGACGGCCGCGGCGCTGTCGTCGGACGTCGTGCTCGCGCGGGACAGGCGGACGGTGCGGGTGCCGTCCGGCCTGATCACCGCGCCGTGCAGGCGGATCTCCAGCCCGGCTCCGGCCGGTGAGATCTCGGTGAAGCCGGCCACCGGTGCGCTGCAGCCCGCCTCCAGCCCGGCCAGCAACGCCCGCTCGGCGGTCACCGCCACCCGGGAGACCGGGTGGTCGACCGTGGCGAGCGCCGCGACCAGGTCGGTGTCGTCGGCCCGGCACTCGACCGCGAGCGCGCCCTGCGCCGGAGCGGGCAGCACCTGCGCAGGGTCGAGCACCTCGGTGATCTCATCGGCGCGACCGAGCCGGGCCAGTCCCGCGCAGGCCAGCACCACCGCGTCCAGCTCACCGTCGGCTACCTTGCGTAGTCGAGTATCCACGTTGCCGCGCACCCCGACCACGTCCAGGCCGAAGCCGAGCGCGCGCAACTGCGCGGTGCGCCGGGGCGCCCCGGTGCCGACCCGGGCGCCGGGGGGCAACTGCCGCAGCGTGGCGCCGTCGCGGGACACCAGCGCATCCCGCGGGTCCTCGCGTGGGGGCACCGCGGCCACGTGCAGACCGTCGACCACCGCGGTGGGCAGGTCCTTGTACGAGTGGACCGCTGCGTCGATCTCCTTGGCGGCGAGCGCGTCGCGCAGCGCGGAGACGAAAACGCCGACGCCGAGCTCGGGCACGGGTGCGGTGGAGCGGTCGCCGGCGGTCGAGATCTCCACCAGCTCCACCGGGGTCCCGGTGGCCGCCGCGACCGCGTCGGCGACCGTGCGGGCCTGGGCCATCGCCAGTGCGCTGCCCCGGGTGCCGATCCGGAGAGTCACTGCCCACCCCCGTGCGGCTGATCGGGCCGGGGCACCTGGTCGACGCGGGACCGGTGCGGCACCTGCAGGTCGAACAGCTCTGCCAGCAGCGTGGCGTACGCCTCCCCCTCCGGCTGGGACGCGAGCTGGCGCACCCGCACGGTCGGCTGGTGCAGGAGGCGTTGCACCAGCCGGTGCACGGCGTGGGCGACCTCGGCGCGCTGCTCGTCGGTGAGGTCCGGCCTCCGCTGCGCCAGCCGCGCCAGCTCGGCCGCCACCACGTCGTCCGCGCGAGTGCGCAGCGCGGCCACCGTCGGTGCGATGCGCACGTCGCGCAGCGCGCGGCCGATCTCCTCGGCCTCCGCGGCGACCAGCTTCTCGGCGGCGGCCACCGCCTCGGCGGCCGTCGCCGGCCCGATGTCGGCGAGGCCCTCGGTGTTGATGAGGACCACACCGGGCAGGTCGGCGGCGGCCGGTTCCACGTCGCGGGGGACGGCCAGGTCGCAGATCACCAGCGGCCGCCCGGCGGGCCGCCTGGCCACGGCGTTGGCCACGGTGTGGGCGTGCAGCACCGGCCCGGTCGAGGCGGTAGCGGACACCAGCACATCGATCTCCGGTAGCACCGCGGGAAGGTCGGCCATGCCGACCGGCTCGGCGCCGTGCGACTCGGCGAGCCGCGCGGCGCGTTCCCGACGGCGGCTGGCCACCTGCACCGGCCCGGCGCCGGCGCGCGACAGCCCGGTCAGCGCGAGCGCGCCCATGGCGCCAGCGCCGATCACCAGTCCGCGGCGGCCGGTCAGGCCGCCCACGCCGCTGTGTCCAGCGGCCAGGTCGAGCGCGGCGGTGACGACGCTGCGGCCGGCCGCGCCGATGCCGGTCTCGGCCTGGGCCCGCTTGCCCACCCGCAGCGCCTGCTGCATCAGTTCGTGCAACAGGCGACCGGCCGCGTCGGCCTCGGTGGCGCTGTTGTACGCGGCGCGTAGCTGGCCGAGGATCTGCGCCTCGCCCACCACCATCGAGTCCAGTCCGGCCGCGACCCGCAACGCGTGGGTGACCGCCTCGGCGTCCCAGCGCACGTACAGGTGCGGGGCCAGCGCGCCGGGGTCGACGCCGACCCGCTCGGCCAGCGCCGCCGACACGTCGGCGACCCCGCCGTGAAAGGCGGCCACTCCGGCGTAGATCTCGACCCGGTTGCAGGTGGACAGCACCACCGCCTCGGTGACGTGCTCGCGGCGCAGCAGCCGGTCCAGCATGTGCGGGACCTCGCGGACCGGCACCGTCAGCTTCTCCAGCAGTGCCAGGTCGGTGGTGTGATGGGAGGCGCCGACAGTCAACAGGTTCATGAGCCGACCACCTTCGTCGCCGGGGGCTTCGTCCGGCGGGTGGTCCGGGCGCCGCCACGGGCCACCCGGGGTGGTGTGGGCGCGTCCGGCATCACGCCCGGCAGCGCCGCCGGGGGGTCAGATACCGCACCGACGCCCGGCAACGCGGCGCCCGGCAGCAGGACCGGCCCCCGGCCGCCGGTGCGGTCGGAGGCGCTGGACTTGCGGTGCTCGTGGAATGACAGGATCTGCAACTCAATGGCGAGGTCAACTTTGCGCACGTCGACGTAGTCCGGCACGGTCAGCACGCAGGGCGCGAAGTTGAGGATGCTGGTGACGCCAGCGGCCACGAGACGGTCGGCGACCACCTGGGCCGCCGGCGCCGGGGTGGTGATCACCCCGATGGCGACCTGTTCGGTGCGCACGGTCTCGGGCAGGTCGTCGAGGTGGGTGACGGTCAGGCCACCGAGTCGCTGGCCGACACGGGCCGGGTCCACATCCACGAGCGCGGAGATCCGGAACCCGCGGCTGGCGAACCCGGCATATCCCGCCAGCGCCTGGCCGAGATTACCGATGCCGATCAGCGCCACGTTGCGTCGCTTCGTGAGCCCGAGCACATGCTCGATGTGCTCCACCAGCCGCGTCACGTCGTAACCCACCCCACGGGTGCCGTAGGACCCGAGCTGGGACAGGTCCTTGCGCAGCTTGGCGGAGCTGACCCCAGCCGCGGCGGCCAGGCCCTCGCTGGAGACGGTGTCGGCGCCGGTCTCGGCGAGCAGGTGCAGCGCACGGAGGTACTCCGGCAACCGCGCGATGGTCGCCTCCGGGAGATCCGGTAGCTCCGGGACTGGGGGATAGTGGTCCATGTGTCTCCGTGCCCAGGTTGCCTTGCTCGGCGGACGTGGCTGGTCAGCGGGGACGCCGGCGGTGCTGCTGGCGGCCCCACCGCCCACAGGGTAGGCGTTTGTGAACGCGTGCACAAATCGCGATCTTGATGTGGGCCACCCCTGGGCGGGGACACCCGGCAACGGTTGACGCACCGTTGTCTCCGTACCTCGTCATCCGCACTCTGTCCGTGCCGACCAGCCGTTCGCAGATTATCCCTTAATGCGCCGTGACCGCGCCAGTTACGCCAATCTCACCGGCAACCTGAAACCCGGCTAAATCGTACGAGTTAGTCATATCGTACGCGCGAGGGTAACGGCCTCGAGCAGCGAGCCGACCACCGGCGCGCCGGTGGCGCGCAACGCGGCCCCATCGGTGAACCCGCCGCTGTAGAGCACGCAGGACGCGCCGGCCACCTCGGCCGCGTGCGCGTCGTCCACGCTGTCGCCGACGAGCACGACCGAGGCGGGGTCCATACCCAGTGTCTCGAGGTGCGCCGACAGGTACGGACCCTTGTGATCGACCGCGCCGCCCGGTTGATGACGAAGCCCGTCAATGCGTTCGAAGTGCCCGGTCAGGCCGAACCCGTCGACGGTGGGCACCAGCTCCTGGTGGTACCACATGGACAGCAGCGATTGGGTGCCCGCCCACCGGCGCAACGCGTCCCGCGCGTCGACCGCGAGGGCGCACGCGCCCAGCGCCGCCTGGTAGGCATCGTGAAAGACCTTGTTGAGCTGCTCGAACTCCTCCGGGCTGACCGGGCGCCCCAGCACTTCGGCGTAGTAGTCGGCGATCGGGCGGCGGAACCTGCGCCGGTGCTCGTCCGCGGTGATGGCCGGACCGCCCACGTGCGCGAACGTCGTGTTGGTGGCCTGCACCACGACCGCCAGATCGTCCAGAAGGGTCCCGTTCCAGTCCCAGACCAGATGCCGCTCGCTCACGGCATCACCGTACCCGTATCAACGGGGCTCGGCAGGGGTCAGGTCGTGGCGCAGCCGGTCCTCCTCCACGCGGAAGTAACTGTGCTCCCGCCCGTCGAGCAGCACCACGGGAATGCGGCCACCGTACTCCCGCTCCAGCTCCGGATCGCTCTCGACGTCCACTTCGACCCACGCGGCGCCGGTGTCGGCGTGCACCCGGGCCACCGCCTCGCGCGCAAACTCACACAGGTGGCATCCGGGCCTGGTCAGCAGTGTGATCCTCGCCTCGCCCACCGCCACCTCCCATGCCGCACCTGCCGCACCCGTCGTACGCTGCCACGTTCCCGCGCAGCCTACCCACCGGCCCGGCCAGGGTTCGGCTACCCTCGCCGTTGGGGTGGACCGCAAAGGGGGGGCCGAATCTCATGCCGTTCACACGCCAGACCCGAGCGCGCACGGAGGTGCCTGCCAGGCCCGAGGGCGCGCCTGATCGCACCACGCCGGGCGAGGCCGCCGCAGCCTCGCCGGTGCCGACGCCGCTACCCGACGCGCGCGCCGGCGCATTCTTCGACCTCGACAACACCCTCATGCAGGGCGCGTCGATCTACTGGTTCGCCCGGGGGCTGGCCGCGCGTAAGTACATCTCCGCCGGTGACCTGCTGCGGTTCGGTGTCCGGCAGGTCCGGTTCCGGGTGCTCGCTACCGAGCACACCGGGCACATGCACGCCACCCGGCAGGCCGCGCTCGCCTTTGTCGAGGGCTGGCGGGTGGCGGACATGCAGCGGCTGGCCGAGGAGGTCTACGACGAGCTGATCGCCGAGCGGATCTGGTCCGGCACCCTCGCGCTCGCCCAACGGCACCTGGAGGCGGGTCAGCGGGTGTGGCTGGTCACCGCCGCCCCGGTCGAGCTGGGCCAGGTGGTCGCGTCCCGGTTGGGGCTGACCGGGGCGATCGGCACCATGGCCGAGGTCACCGACGGTGTGTACACCGGAGGGCTGGTGGGCGACCTCATGCACGGGCCGGCCAAAGCCGAGGCGGTGACGGCCCTGGCCGCCGCCGAAAGCCTCGACCTGTCGCTGTGCATCGCCTACAGCGACTCCGTCAACGACCTGCCGATGCTGTCAACGGTGGGGCACGCGGTCGCCGTCAACCCGGACACCGCGCTGCGCCGGGAGGCGCGGCGGCGCGGCTGGGAGGTGCGCGACTTCCGCACCGCCCGCAGGGCCGCCCGGGTCGGCGTCCCGGCGGCCCTGGGCACCGGCGCGGTCGCCGGCGGGGTGGCCACCGCGATCGCCCTGCACCGGCGCCGGCGGGCCCAGTCGCCGCGGTGGCGCGCGTGGTGGCCGTTCGGCTGACCGTCCGAAGCGTGCGAGCTACCGCCGCGCGGCGTCGGCACGCCGGTGGCGCGCCGATTCAGTCGCCGAACGGTTCGCCCCGGCGTTCGAGCAGGCGGTGCAGCGTCTCCTGGATGGTCTCGCGGACCTGGTCGGCCAGGTTGAACACCGCCAGCGGGTCGTCGGCCTGACCCGCCCAGGGGCTGGGGTCGATCGGCTCGCCCACCTCGATCAGCCACTTGCTCGGCAGCGGGATCATCCCCAGCGGCCCTAACCACGGGAACGTGGGCGTGACCGGGAAGTACGGCAGGCCCAGCAACCGCGCCAGTGGCGGAATGTCACCGATCTTGGGGTAGATCTCCTCCGCCCCGACGATCGACACTGGGACGATCGGCGCGCCCGTGTGCACGGCCGCCGACACGAACCCGCCGCGGCCGAACCGCTGCAGCCGGTACCGGTCCCGGTAGTGCTTGCCGACCCCCTTGACCCCTTCCGGGAAGACCCCCACCAGCTCCCCGGCGCGCAGCAGCCGCTCCGCGTCCGGGTGGCACGCCAGCGTGCCGCCGGACTTGCGGGCGATCTCCGAGACCACCGGCCACCGGAACACGAAATCGGCACCGAGCAGCCGCAGGTGCCGGCCGGTGGCGTCGTGCAGCCCGGTCGACAGCATCAGCGCGTCCACCGCCACCGTGCCGGAGTGGTTGGCGACCACCAGCGCGGGCCCGTTGGTGGGAAGGTTCTCCACGCCGGACAGTTCGGTGCGGAACCAGCGGTGGTAGAGCTGGCGCAGTGTCGGGTGGAAGACCGTGTCGGACAGCTCCCGGTCGAAGCCGAACTCGTCGACCTCGTACTCTCCGGCCAGCCGCCGCCGCAGGAATGCCAGGCCCGCGGCGACCCGCTGCTCCCAGATGTCCTCGTGGATGTCGCTCATAGCCTCTCCCGGTCTGCCGGCCCCACACCGCCGCGACGTGCGCGCGCCTGCCGGGCGCGGCGGATGCCGCCCAGGATCGCCTGCTCGGCGGCGGCCAGGCGGGACCGTCCGAGCACCGCGCGGTCCTGGTGGGCACGCAGGAAGTCGTCGAACGCCTCGGCCGTGGTGCGCGGTGTCACACCGTACTGCTTGGTCAGACGGGTGGTGTCGATGACTCGACCGTGCACAAACAGGTCCACCTGGTCGAAGCCGAAGCCCCGCCGGCGCAGCGCCCGGGCGAAGGCGGCCGCAGCCGACAGTCCCGGCTCGGCGATCGGCAACGGGACCCGGCCGGCGCGGCGGATCGCCTGCGAAAGGGTGAGCACGCCGGGGCCGGCCACGTTGAAGGTTCCGGGGTGGTCCTCGACCACCGAACGGTGCAGGATGTCGAGCGCGTCGTCGACGTGTACGAACTGCAGCCGCGGGTCGCGTCCCAGCACTGACGGCACCACCGGCTGGGCGAAGTAGCGGGTCAGGGTGGTGTCGGCCGCCGACCCGATCAACGGCACGAACCGCAGCACCGTGGCGGTGACCTCCGGGCAGCGGCGACGGAAGCTGCGCACGTAGCTCTCGATGTCCAGGATGTCGCGGGCGAATCCTCCCCGCGGCACCTCTCGTGGCTCGGTGTCTTCAGTGAACACCGCCGGGTCGCGGAACGACGCGCCGTACGCGGCCGCCGACGAACGCACCACCAGCTTGCGCAGCCGCGGTGCCCGCTGGCAGGCGGCCAGCAGCTGCATGGTGCCGATGATGTTCTGTTCCTTCATGCCGGCCCGGCCGCCGGTGCCCGGCTCCGGTGCGGTGACCACACCCAGGTGGACCACCGCCTGCGCGTCCAGGTGGTCGATGGCGCTGGTGAGGGTGGTCAGGTCGGCCTGGATCAGCTCCACGTCCCGCAGCAGCGGCGCCAGCGCCGCGGGTGGGGGCGTCGCATCCAGCCCTATCACATGCGCCACCCGCGCGTCCGCGGCGAGGCGGGACGCGACGTGGGCGCCGACGAACCGGCCGACGCCGGTCACGACGACGACACCCGTGGACTGGGGACCGGCGCTCACGCTACTCCTCCGAGGGCGGTGCGGGCGCCCGCTCGCGCGCGGAGCTACTTGCCGAGACGGCGACGCTGGACGCGGGTCTTGCGCAGCAGCTTACGGTGTTTCTTCTTGGCCATACGCTTGCGGCGCTTTTTGACCACGGAGCCCATCGACAGCAAACCCTTTCGGTACGGCCGCCGTCCGTCGACGACCATGGCATGTGCGCGCGAGGCCCGCGCGGCCGTCTGTCAGGGTAACGTCCCCTCCGTGTTGGCGTAAACCCGAGGTCACGCTGTCTGTCGGAAGGCCTGTCGCAGGTACTCGTGCACGGCCTGCTCCGGCACCCGGAACGACCGCCCCACGCGTACCGCGGTGAGGTCGCCGGAGTGGACCAGCCGATACACGGTCATCTTGGACACGCGCATCAGCGCCGCCACCTCGGCGACGGTCAGAAATCGCATCTCCGGCAGGCCTGCTTCCTCCCGCGGCGATCCATTCATGGTTCCACCCCCCGGTTGTCGCCGCCCTGGTACGGCTGACACGCGTTCAAGTAGTACGGTACCGGGACGTATGGGACCTGCGCGAACGGTTCTCGGATTCCGGCGCCACTCTCCGCGGCGGCGTGATCATTCCGACCGCAGCGCCACCACCGGGTCGAGGCGTCCCGCCCGCAACGCCGGCACCACTCCGAACGCCACCCCCACCGCCGCGGACACGCCGAACGCCAGCGCGATCGACCACCAGGTGATCGTGGCCGGCACCGGGGAGTAGGCCGCCGCCAGCAGCGATCCGCCCACCCCCAGTGCGATCCCGAGCAGGCCCCCCAGCGTGGTCAACAGCACCGCCTCGAGCAGGAACTGCAGCCCGATATCACGTGGCCGGGCGCCCACCGCTTTGCGCAGGCCGATCTCGCGCACCCGCTCACGCACCGACACGAGCATGATGTTGGACACGCCCACGCCGCCGACCAGCAGCGAGATGCCGGCGATCGCCGCCAGCACCCAGGTGAGAATGCCGAGGATGTCGCCGAGCACGCCGATGATCTCCTCCTGGGTCACCGCGGAGAACTCGCTGTCCGGATGGCGCTCGGACAGTGTCGCCACGATCCGTTCGCCCAGCTCATCGATGGTGTCGAGGTCGGGCGCCCGCACCGCCAGCGCGTCGATGCGGTCGGTGCCCAGCAGGCGTTGCGCGGTGGTCACCGGGATGTGCACCTGGGCGTCCCGGTCCACTCCGAAACCCTGGCCGCCGACCGGCGCGAACACCCCCACCACGCGGAACCGCACTCCGGCGATGGTGACCTGACGCCCGATCGGGTCCCGGTCGGCGAACAGGTCCTCGGCCACCGTCGATCCCAGCACCGCCACCCGCCGGCTGGTATCGACGTCGGTACGGGTCAGGTAGGTGCCGCGGCTCAGGTCCCGGGTGAACACCTGCGGAGTGGTGTCCAGCACCCCCAGCACGCTGGTGAAGCGGGAGGCGGTGTCGGCCCGTACGGTCTCGCCGGAGGTGACCTGCACCGCCACCCGCTCCCGGTCGCCGACCACCCGCACGACCGCGTCCACGTCCGCCAGCGACAGCCGCGACACCGCCGGGGCCGCGCCCACACCGGCCTCGCCCGGGAAGACCAGCAGCAGGTTCGACCCGAGCCCCTCGACCTGGCTCTCCACCTCCTCGCGGGTGCCGGTGCCGATCGCCACCAGCGCGACCACCGCGGCGACCCCGATCAGCACGCCGAGCATGGTCAGGGCGCTGCGCAGGCGGTTCGCCCGCAGCGCGCCCAGCGCCACCCGCCACGCCTCGGCCAGCCGCATCAGCTCACCACCAGGCCGTCGCGCAGCATGACCTGGCGGTGCGCCCGGCCGGCGACCTCGTGATCGTGGGTGACCAGCACCAACGCCGCACCGGAGGCGGCGCCCTGCTGCTCCAGCAGGTGCAGCACCGCCTGACCGGTCGCCGAGTCCAGGTTGCCGGTGGGCTCGTCGGCCAGCACCACCGACGGGCCGGTGACCAGTGCCCGGGCGATCGCCACCCGCTGCTGCTCACCGCCGGAAAGCTGGCTCGGCCGGTGGTCCAGCCGGTGGGCCAGCCCGACCTGTCCGAGCATCGCGGCCGCCCGCTGCCGCCGGGTGCGCGCGGGCACCCCGCGGTAGACCAGCGGCAGCGCCACGTTCTCCACCGCCGAGGTGCGCGGGAGCAGGTGGAATGACTGGAAGACGAACCCGATCGCGGTGTTGCGCAGCCGGGCCAGCTGGTTGCGGTTGAGGCTGGCCACGTCCTGGCCGTCGATCACCAGTCGCCCGCTGCTGGGCCGGTCCAGCCCGCCGAGCAGGTGCATCAGGGTCGACTTGCCGGAGCCGGAGGGCCCCACCAGCGCCAGGTAATCACCGGAGGCGATGCGCAGGGAGACCCCTCGCAGCGCTTCCACCACGGTGTCGCCCATGGCGTAAACGCGGGTCAGCTCCTCGGCCTCGACCAGCACCTCAGCCCTCTTCCCGGCCCGACTTCCGGCCCGCATCCCGTCGATCTAGGGATTGTTCGCGTGAGTTGATCTCCAACCATACAAAAAAATCCCCCACGGGGACGGTGGTCCGGGGCCGGGGATCACGGCAGCTGCTGGCCCTCGGTGACCAGGTCCGCACCGCGGACCACCACCCGGTCGCCGACCCGCAGCCCGGACCGGATCTCCACCAGGTCCGGGCCCTGCGCACCCACGGTGACCAGGGTGCGCTCGGCGCGGCCGTCGCGCACCACCCACACCGTGTCGGCGCCGTCGATGCGCAGCACCGCCGCGGCCGGCACGGCGACGGCGTCCTCCGCCTGGCGCACCCGCAGTCGCGCGATCGCGCTCATGCCCGGCTTGGGCTCCGGAGCAGGACGGCCGTCGGCCAGGGTGCCGTCGGCGATAGTCAACCGCACCCCGTACGCCACCCCGCCGCGCGGCGACGGCATCGGCAGGACGTCGACCACCGACACCACCGCCTGGTAAACCGCCCCCGGAGCGGCGTCCAGCTCCACCTCGGCCGGCACGTCCGGTGCCACCAGCAGCACGTCGGTCTCGTCGACCTCCGCGCGCAGCGCCAGCTCGGTCACGTCCACCACGGTGAGCACCGCGGCGCCTGCCCGCACCGGGGTGCCGACGGTGAACGACTGATCGACGCCCGGGCCCGCGTCGTCGTCCGGCGCGACGTCGGGCAGGCCGTCGGCGAATCCCGGCGGCAGCTGGCCCGCGGCGCCGCCGAGCAGGTCCTCCAGGCCGGCTCCCGGCCGGGCGGCACCACCGAACTGCACCACGCCGTCGAACGGCGCCCGCAGCGTCAACGCCTCCACGGTGGCCTCCGCCAGGTCGTACGCTTGCTGCGCCTGCAGTTGCTGCGCCGTTCCCAGCGCCGTGACCGCGGCGCTCAGCGAGGCGACGCCGTCCTGCACCGCGCGCACCGCCTCCTGCGCGGCCCGCGACGCCGCGAGATACTGCTGCTCGGCGGCGTCCACCTGCGCCAGCATCGCCTGCCGCACCTGCGGCTCGACGATCAGGCCGGCGGCCTCGCGGGCCTGGTCGAAGGCGACCCCGGCGGCGTCGTCGGTGGCCCGCTGCGCAGCGACCAGCTCACCACTGCTGTCGACCTGCCCGCCCGCGGTGCCCTGCTCGGCGGCGGCGAGTGCCTCCTCCGCCTGCTGCAACCGGCGCTGCGCACCCGGCGACTCGATCACGGCCAGGACGTCGCCCTCGGCGACCTCGTCACCGGGGGCGACCCGCAGCTCCGCCAGCGTGCCGTCGGCGGCCGCGGTCAACGTCGCGGCGGCCGCGGCGACCACCGTCGCGGGCGCGTCGACCGTCTCCACCACGTCGGCGCGGTCCACCTCGGCGACCTCCACGTCCGCGGTGTCGTCGTTGCAGGACACCGCGGTCAGGGCCAACAGCAGGACCACGGCAGCACTGAGGACGACCGGTACGCGACGCACGGGCCACATGCTACGTGCGCGAGCGCAGCGCGCGGGCGAAGAACGCCACGTTGCCGGGGCGCTCGGCCAGCCGGCGCATCAGGTATCCGTACCACTGGGTGCCGTAGGGCACGTACACCCGCACGGTGTAACCCTCGGCGACCAGCCGTTGCTGCTCGATGGTCCGCACCCCGTACAGCATCTGGAACTCGAACTCGTCCTCGGCGCGGTCGAACCACCGGGCCCGGTCCTGCCCGATGGCCACCAGCCGGGGGTCGTGTGTAGCCAGCATCGGGTAGCCCTCGCCGGACATGAGGACGTTCAGGCACCGCACGTAGGACTTATCGACCTCGAGCCGGCTCTGGTAAGCCACCGACTCCGGTTCGGCGTACGCGCCCTTGCACAACCGCACCCGGCTGCCGGGCCCGGCCAGCTCGCGGCAGTCCGCCTCGGTGCGGCGCAGGTACGCCTGTAGCGCCACCCCGACCGCCGGGAAGTCCTGCCGCAGCTGAGTCAGGATGTCCAAGGTGGAATCGGTGGTGGTCTGGTCCTCCATGTCGAGAGTGACGGTGGTGCCCGCCGCGACAGCTGCGGCGCAGATCTCCGCGGCGTAATCGCGGGCCATCTTCTCGTCGAACCGTTGCCCGAGCGCGGACAGCTTGAGACTGACCTCGGCCGCCGGGGTCAGCGACGCTGATCCCAGTGACGACAGCAGACGCAGGTATTCGTCGCGGGCCACGGCGGCCTGGTCGGCGGTGAGGGTGTCCTCGCCGAGGTAGTCCAGGGTCACCGTCAGGCCGCGCGAGACCAGCTCGCGGGTGACCGCCAGCGCGTGGGTGGTGGTGGTGCCGGCGACGAACCGGTCGACTATCTGCCGGGAGACGGGGGTGGTCGCCAGCAGCCGCTCGAGCCGGGTTGACCGGGAGGCGGCGAGGATCACCGAACGGAACATGCGACGAGCGTATCGTCTACGGTTGACCTGTGGATTTCGACGCGTACGCGAAGACCGCCGTGGACCTGGTCAACGCACCGTTGGCCGGCGAGGAGGATCTGCGCGCGCTGCTGGCGCTGGTGAACTGGCGCGGCGCCAGCTTGACCGAACGTGACCTGATCGTCTTCCGGCGCGCACAGCGCCGGTTACGTGACGTGTTCGCCGCCGGCACCGCCGGTCGCGATAGCGAGGTGGTCAACGACCTCAACACGCTGCTCGACGCGTTCCCGGTGCGGCCGCGCATCACCGGCCATGACGCCACCGAGTGGCACATGCACGTGACCGGCCGCGGCTCGTCGGTCAGCGCCGAGTATCTGGGCCGCGCGGTGTGGGGCCTCGCGGTGTGGGTCTGCCAGTACGGCAGCGCCCGGTTCGGGGTGTGTGCCGACGCCCGGTGCCGCAACGTCTATCTGGACACCTCGTCGAACAACTGCCGGCGCTTCTGCTCGGAGCGGTGCGCCACCCGCTCCCACGTGGCCGCTCACCGCGCCCGCAAGCGGGCCGCCCTGCCCGTCTCCGGCTGACACCACCACCGCCGCCCACCACGCTTGATCATGGACTTCTCCGCGCGTGTCACCAGGCGTGTCGCGCGAAAAGGCCATGGTCAACGCAGGAAGTGGGAGGGATGGGATGAGCCGCGCTCAGCGGGAGGCGGCGGTGGCGGTGCCGAGATGGGTACGGGCGAACGCGAGCGCCTCAGCGAGATCAGCCTCCCGCACCTCGCGACTGGCAGCGCGCCGGGTGCCGACCTCGACGGCCACCGAACCGCGGAACCCGCGCTCCGTCAGCGAGGCCAGCAGCTTGCCGCACGGTTGCGTGCCCCGTCCCGGCACCAGGTGCTCGTCGCGTGCCAGACCGGTGCCGTCGCCCAGGTGCACGTGGGCCAGGTTCGCGCCCATCGTGTCGGCCATCCCCATCGCGTCCACCTGCGAGGCCGCGCAGTGCGACAGGTCCAGGGTGTACGCGTCGTACCCCACCGCGGTCGGGTCCCAGCCCGGGGCATAGGGCACCAGCTCGCGCCCGGCCAGCCGCACCGGGAACATGTTCTCCACCGCGAACCACAGGCGTGGATGCTGGCCGGACAGCATGGACAGCAGACCTGAGAACCCGCGGGCGTAGTCGCGCTGCCACGTGAACGGCGGATGCACCACCACCGTTGACGCCTCGAGGGCGTCGGCGAGTTCGGCCGAGCGCCGCAGCCGCACCATCGGGTCCGGGCTCCACACCCGCTGGGTGACCAGCAGGCACGGCGCGTGCACCGAGTGCACCGGCACGCCGTAATGGGTGGACAGGGCGCGCAACGCGTCGGCATCCTGGCTGACCGCGTCGGTCCAGACCATCACTTCGATGCCGTCGTACCCGAGCTTGGCCGCCACCTCGAAGGCGGCCGCCGTCGGCTCCGGGAACACCGACGACGTCGACAGCAGCACCGGAGGACTCACGCCGCCCAACCTACCCGAGCGCTGGCGCCGCAGCTCAGGCCGCGTCCAGCTGGCGCAGGATCACACCCTCCCGCAGCGCCCACGGGCACTGGTCCACCTCTTCGATCGCCAGCCGACGCAGCACCGCGTCGGCCACCACCGCCCCGGCGAGCAGTTGGTGAGCGCGGTCGGCGCTGACGCCGTCCATGGTCCCCAGCGCCGCCGAGGGGATGTGGCGGATGAACCCGAGCACCTGCCGCAGCCCGGTCGCCGACAGCTGGCGCGGCTGCCACAGTCCGGCGCTGCTGGGGGCCGCCCCCGCCAACCTGGCCAGGGAGCGGAACGTCTTGGAGGTGGTCACCACCCGGTCCCAGCGCACCGGGGTGAGCTTCTCGACCGCCGGCTCCAGCGCGGACTCCACGTGTGCGGAGAGCGCAGCCACCGCCGCGGGCGAGGGCGGGTCGTCGTCACCGAGGTACTCGCGGGTGAGCCGCCCGGCGCCCAGTGGCAGCGACAGCGACAGCTCCGGCTCCTCGTCCACACCGGCGGCGATCTCCAGCGATCCTCCGCCGATGTCGAGGACCAGCAGCCGACCGGCGGACCAGCCGAACCAGCGGCGTGCTGCCAGGAAGGTGATGCGCGCCTCATCCTCACCCGACAGTGCCCGCAGGTCCACGCCGGTGGCCTCGCGGACCTGCCGCAGCACCTGCGGGCCGTTCACCGCGTCGCGCACCGCCGACGTGGCGAACGCCACCAGTTCCTCGGTGCGCAACCGGCGGGCGGCGTCGCGTGCCCCGGCCACCGCCGCCACCAGCGCCTCGGCGCTCGCCTCCGAGATCACTCCACCAGGACCCAGCTCCTCGGCCAGGCGCAGCGTGGCCTTCTCCGAGTGGGCCGGCCACGGGTGGGCGCCACGATGCGCGTCGACCACCAGCAGGTGCACCGTGTTGGAGCCGACGTCAAGCACCCCCAGCCGCATGGATTCACGGTAACCCCCGCCAGCGCCCGGACCGCGCCCGGTAAGGTGACCGCGATCAACCGCGCCACGCGACCGGCGATCCCGGTCGGTACGCGGTGCCCAGTCCTGACTCCCGCCGCGGACGCCATCACCCGCGCATCCCGGGGGAGCGAACCCGAACCGGTCAAGCCCCCCGCGGCCCGGGGGCTGACCGGTGTGCGCAGAGCACGAGGCGGCAGGGAGGACCACCGATGACCAGGCGTCGGGCGATCGTGCTGGCGGTCGTCTGGGGCGTAGTCATGCTGTCCATCGCCGGCTGGGTGACCACCCGCACCGACGAGACGGTCTCGTTGGGCGACGCGTTCCTGGTCGGTGCGGTCGCCGCCACGGTGGTGGTCGCTGCCGTGGGCATCAGAAAGAAGTGACGGGTCCGGCACGCCGGGTCACCCGACCCGGTGCATATCCAGCCGAGGCCGGCGTACGCTGTCCCGATGGCCCGCAACCCAAGTTCCCGTCAGCCGGTGCCGCTGAACGATCCCCGGCCGCGTGACCGCGAGGTCGGGCTGGACATCGACCGCGAGTGGGTGGAGTTCACCGATCCCGCCGACGCCGAGCACATCATCCGCGCCGACCTGACCTGGCTGCTGTCGCGCTGGACGTGCGTGTTCGGCACCTCCTCGTGCCACGGCATCATCGCCGGGCGCGCCGAGGAGGGGTGCTGCGCGCACGGCGCGTTCTTCACCGACACCGACGACGAGAAGCGGGTGCGCAAAGCGGTCCAGCGGCTGACCCGCGAGACCTGGCAGCACTACCGGCGCGGGTTCGACAACTGGACCGAGATGGACACGGTGGACGGGGAGAACCCGGCGCGCCGCACCGCGATCCGCGAGGGCGGCCCGTGCGTGTTCCATAACGACCGTGACCACTCGGGCGGCCACGGTTGTGCGTTGCACAACCAGGCGATCCGCGACGGGGTGCACCCGCTGGAGTACAAGCCGGACGTGTGCTGGCAGCTGCCGGTGCGCAGGGACCAGGAGTGGATCACCCGCACGGACGACACGCAGGTGCTGCTGACCACGCTGAGCGAGTTCAACCGTCGGGGGTGGGGCTCCGGCGGCCACGACCTGGACTGGTGGTGCAGCTCGGCGCCGGACGCCCACGTGGGCTCCGAGCCGCTGTACGTGACGAACGGGCCGGAGCTGACCGCGCTGATCGGGGAGGCGGCCTACGACCGGCTCGCCCAGCTGTGCGCCGAGCGGGAGAAACGCGGCCAGGTGGCCCCCCACCCGGCGACCGTGGCCGCCAACCAGCCGGACCGCTGATTCAGGCCGGCGAGACCGGCGGTCCGGTCGGCTACCGCGCAACGCCCGCAGCCGCTTCGCTATCTCGCTGACATCGTCCAGGTCGCCGGCGGCGACCACCTGGTCACGCCTCAGGGCTCGAACTTGTAGCCGAGACCTCGCACGGTGACGATGTGCCGGGGCCGGGACGGGGTGGGCTCCACCTTCGCCCGCAGCCGCTTGACGTGCACGTCCAGCGTCTTGGTGTCCCCGACATAGTCCGAGCCCCAGATCCGGTCGATCAGCTGCCCGCGGGTGAGCACCCGGCCTGCGTTGCGTAGCAGGAGCTCCAGCAGCTCGAACTCCTTCAGCGGCAACTGCACCGGATCGCCGTCGACCGTGACCACGTGCCGGTCCACGTCCATGCGCACCGGCCCGCCGGCCAGGGCCGCCCCGCCCGGCGCCGCCGGCTCGCCCGCGCGGCGCCGCAGCACCGCGCGGATCCGCGCGACCAGCTCCCGGGTTGAGTACGGCTTGGTCACGTAGTCGTCTGCGCCGATCTCCAGCCCGACCACCTTGTCGATCTCACTGTCTCTGGCGGTGATCATGATGATCGGCACCTGCGAGCGGGTACGCAGCTGCCGGCACACCTCGGTGCCCGACATCTCCGGCAGCATCAGATCGAGCAGCACGACGTCTGCGCCGGCCCGGTCGAACTCGGTCAGCGCCTCCGGTCCCGTGCCGGCCACCGCCACCTCGAAGCCCTCCTTGCGAAGCATGAAGGACAGGGCTTCCGAGAGCGACTCCTCGTCCTCGACCACCAGTACCCGTGACACCTGACCATCCTCCCGCGGGCAACGCTATACCGCACGCCGCCCTCCAGCCGGGCCCTCTCCGACCGGGGGACGCGCCGGTAGCCGCAGGGTGAACGTCGATCCCTCGCCCGGCGCACTGGTCACGTCGACACGTCCGCCGTGGTTGGTGGCGATGTGCTTCACGATCGCCAACCCGAGCCCGGTGCCACCGGTGGCACGCGAACGCGCCCGGTCAGAGCGGTAGAAACGCTCGAAGATGCGGTCCAGGTCCTCCACCGCGATCCCGATGCCGCGGTCGCTCACCTCGACCGAGATCCACTCGTCGGAGGAGCGGGTCGTCAGCTCCACCGGGCTGTCCTCGGGTGAGTAGGCCACCGCGTTCTCCACCAGGTTGGTCAGCGCGGTCGCCAGTTGAGCGTCGCTGCCGTACGCGGTCAACCCGCGCTCGCCGGACACCGTCAGGTCGATCCGCTTGGCGCTGGCCCCGGTACGGGCCCGGTCGAGCACCTCGGCGATCACCCCGTCCACCGATACGGGTGTCGGCTCGGGCAGCGGTTCGGCGCCCTGCACCCGCGAGAGCTCCAGCAGATCGGTGACGAGGCTGCCGAGCCTGGCGGACTCCTGCTGGATGCGTTCGGCGAAGCGGCGGGCCGCGGCCGTGTCCTCGGCGGGGTCGGTCGAGGACGTCTCACCCTCCGCAGCGGCGGCCGCGGTGGTGGCGTCCAGCAGCGCCTCGGACAGCAGCTGCAGCGCACCGATCGGCGTCTTCAGCTCATGGCCCACGTTGGCGACGAAGTCGCGGCGCATCCGCGCCACCCGGTGCGACTCGGTCGCGTCGGCGGCTTCGACCGCCACGTACCCGCCGCGTAGCGCGACCGCGTGCATCAGCACCCCGAGCGGGTCGGCCACGCCGGCGTCGCTGCTGCGGGGCAGGTCGAGCTGGACCTGGCGGCGGGTGCCACTGCGCCGCACCTGTCCGGCGAGAGTGCGCACGATCGGATGCGCGGCCGCCGTGCCGGGTCGCGGCCCGGCGCGCAGCAGGCCCATCGCCCGCGCGGACGGGTTGGCCAGCACCGGCTCGTCCTGTGGATCGAGCACAACCACACCCACCCGGAGCGCGTCCAGGCTCCGGCGAGCCGCCTCGGCCCGCGGATCGTCCGCCCCCGTGGCTGTCGCCGTCCTCCCGTTGACCGTGGCGCCCCGGTCCGCGGGGGCACCCGGCTGCTGGCGGACGACAGCCGCGCGGCCGCGGGCCGCCAGCAGCCCCACGATGGCGCCCACCACCAGTCCGGCACCTGCGGCCCCGATGAGTCCCGCCCACTCCACATGCTGATCGTAGGGGCAACGGTCGCCAGTGATTTTCGCGAACCAGCACGAAATGAATAGCCGGCACTATATGTCCTCGCCGGTCGTGGCGAACTTCACCGCCCGTGCCAGGATGGCACTATGCGCGAGAAGTTCCAGAGCGACCTGGACGAGATCGCCGGCCTGCTCGTCGACATGGCCGACGACGTCCGTGCGGCCATGCGCCGCGCCACCTCGGCCCTGCTGCACTCCGACGCCGCGCTGGCCGAGGACGTGATCGCTGGCGACGACGCGATCGACGCCCGCTATCACGAGGTCGAGGAACGGATCTATGACGTGATCGCGCTGCAGGCCCCGGTGGCCTCCGATCTCCGCCTGGTGCTGACCGCCCTGCACATCGCCGCCGACCTGGAGCGCATGGGCGACCTCGCCGACCACGTCGCCAAGACCGCGTTGCGTCGCCATCCGGCTCCGGTGGTCCCGGAGGACCTGACCGGTGTGGTCCGGGAGATGGGCGATGTGGCGGACACGATGGCCGCCAAGCTCAGCGCGATCCTGTCGAGGCCGGACGCGGAGGTCGCTGCTGAACTCGAGCGTGACGACGACGCCATGGACAACCTGCACCGGCAACTGCTGGCGACCGTGATCGGCGGCGACTGGACGCACTCGGTGGAGACCGCGGTGGACATGGCGCTGCTCGGACGGTTCTACGAGCGGTACGGCGACCACGCGGTCAACACCAGCCAGCACATCATCTTCCTGGTCACCGGCGAGGTCGAGGCCGGCCCGAAGACCCCCATCTAGGTGGGGCGGGGTCAGCGGCCCTGGGCGGCTACCGCAGCGATCGCCTCGGCCGCCGCCTCCGGGTCCAGATAGCGCCCGCCCGGGGTAACCGGCCGCAGCGCGACCGGGTCCAGGTCGTAGATCAACGGGATGCCGGTGGGAATGTTCAACCCGACGATCTCCTGGTCAGAGACCCCGTCGAGGTGTTTGACCAGCGCCCGCAACGAGTTGCCGTGGGCGGCCACCAGCACGGTGCGCCCCAGCAGCAGGTCCGGCACGATCGCGTCGTACCAGTACGGCAGGGTGCGCTCCAACACGTCCTTAAGGCACTCGGTGCGCGGCATCAGCTCCGGCGGCAGCGCCGCGTAGCGCGGATCCCCATCTTGCGACCACTCGTCGTCCGGCTCGATCGGCGGCGGCGGAGTGTCGTACGAGCGCCGCCAGGTCATGAACTGCTCGTCGCCGAACTCCTCGCGCACCTGCGACTTGTTCTTCCCCTGCAGCGCGCCGTAGTGCCGCTCGTTGATCCGCCAGGAACGCACCACCGGAATCCACTGCCGGTCACAGGCGGCCAGCGCCAGGTCCGCGGTGCGGATCGCACGCTTGAGCACCGAGGTGTGCACCACATCGGGCAGCAGGTCGTGCTCGGTCAGCAGTTCGCCCCCGCGGCGCGCCTCCTGTTCCCCACGCGGGGTCAGGTCGACGTCCACCCACCCGGTGAACAGGTTCTTGGCGTTCCAGTCGCTCTCACCGTGCCGCAGCAGCACCAAAGTTCCGACCATGCGTCCATCCTATCGCTCGGCGATCTTGGACCGGGCGCGTTCCCCCCGCCGGCACCGCCACCCCGGTCTCGATGAGCGTCTCCACGTCGTCGACCCCCCAGTCGATCAGCGCCTGCCGGGTGTGCTCGCCCGGGTAGGGCGGCGGCAGTGCCGGCACGCCGGCAGCCGCCTCGGCGAACCGCGGCGCCGACGCGGGCTGGCGCACCCCGTGCGCGTCGACGATCACACCCCGCGCCGCCAGCTGAGGGTGCGACGCCGCCTCGTCCGGCGTCAGCACCGGCGCCACGCACGCGTCCGAGTCAGCGAACACCTCCGCCCACTCGTCCCGGCTGCGGCCCGCGAGCTGTTGCGCGATCAGATCCCGCAGCTCGGGCCACCGCGCCACGTCGTACTGCCCGGGCACCGCGCCCGGGTCCAGCCCCAGCCGCGTCACGAACTCGGCGAAGAACTCGGGCTCGAGCGGGCCGACCGCCACGTGCTGCCGGTCGGCGGTCTCGTACACCGAGTAGAACGGCGCGCCGCCGTCGAGCAGGTTCGCTCCCCGGTGGTGGTGCCACAGCCCGTCGTGGCGCAGCCCGTAGAGCTGGGTGGCCAGCAGCACCGCACCATCGACGATGGCCGCGTCGACCACCTCGCCGGCGCCGGTGCGCTGCGCGCGCCACAACGCCGCCAGCACCCCGGCGACCAGCAGCATCCCCCCGCCGCCGTAGTCTCCGAGCAGGTTGGCAGGCGGCACGGGCGGGCCAGCGGGCGGCCCGAGGCCGTGCAGCACGCCACTGGTGGCGAGGTAGGTCAGGTCGTGGCCGGCGGTGTGGGCCAGTGGCCCGTCCTGCCCCCAGCCGGTGACCCGCCCATAGACCAGCGCCGGGTTCTCCGCCCGGCACTGCGCCGGGCCGATCCCGAGCCGCTCGGCCACCCCGGGCCGGAACCCTTCCAGCAGCACGTCGGCGCGCCCGGCCAGGGCACGCACCGTGGCCGCACCCTCGGGTCGCTTCAGGTCCAGCGCCACGGACCGCTTGCCCCGGTTGAGCAGATCGTGTCGTGGGTCACCCGGGTACCGCGACGGGCCGGGCCGGTCGACGCGGAGCACCTCCGCGCCCAGGTCGGCCAGCACCATGCCGGCAAACGGCGCCGGCCCGATGCCGGCGAGCTCCACCACTGCGAGTCCGGCCAGCGGTCCACGTTCGTTCATGCACGGACTGTAGAACGCCGCGGACAGTCAACGCCGTGGCGGTGTCGGCGACCATCGCGGGCCGGGAACCGCAACGGTGGGCGGCGCCCACCCCCGTTGGCGCCGCCCACCGGCGGTCAAAGGTGGCGGCCGTCCCCCAACGGCGTAAGGTGCCACCCATCCCCCGGGCCGCTGCTCCCGCACCCGGCCCAACCGGAGAACCTCCGGCCGACCTGGTTGCTACCCCAGAAGCGATCAGTGCATCGAGCAGCGATCTCCTGGAAGAAACGGTACGCGTCCCCACGGCGGTTCGCCAATGAAAACAGGTGCGTCGACCGTCACACACCCGCCGAGGTTTAGGTGTTCCGGCTACCGTCAATAATCGGCCTCGCGTTGAGCGGACCCCTTCTCGGCCAGGTGACGGAAAGCCTCCAGGTTGGCGGTGGACTCTCCGCGGGACACCCGCCAGGCCCACTCGCGGCGGATCGCCGAGGAGAAGCCGATCTCGAGCATGGTGTTGAACGACTCGTCGGCGTAGGTCAGCACCGCGCCAAGGATCCGGTCCAGCTCGTCGGCGGTCATGCCGCCCAGCCCCACGCGGCCGGTCAGGTACACGTCCCCGACCGCGTCGATGGCGAACGCCACCGCGTACATCCGGGCGTTGCGACGCAGCAGCCACTCCCACAGCTGTTCACGCCGCTCGTCGGGCTGACGCATCACGAACGCCTCCACCCGCAGCGCGTGCTCGCCCACCACCAGGTTGCAGATCGTGGTGAGCTTGTTGGTGCCGGGCAGGGTGACCGCGTACGAACGCTCGCCGGTCGACTCCCACTGCAGCTCACGTTCGGCACAGACCGACTCGATCAGCGCCGCGACCTCGTGCGGGCTCATGACCCGACCAGTTGGGCGGCGATCCGGGCGCGGTTGGCGGTCACCGCCTCACGGTAGACCGCCAGCAGCCGGTCCGCGGTGCGGTCCCACGAGAAAGCGCTGGCGTGGGCCACCGCCCCCGCGGCCAGGCGTTCACGGAGGGCTGGCGTGGCCAGCAGGCCGTCGAGCACCCGGGCCCACTCCGCCGGGTCGTGACCGTCCACCAGCACGCCCGACACGCCGTCGCGTACGGCGGTCACCAACCCGCCGGTGGCCGCGGCGACCACCGGCGTCCCGCAGGCCTGCGCCTCCAGGGCCACCAGCCCGAAGGACTCGTTGTACGAGGGCACCGCCACCAGATCGGACGCGCGGTAGATGTCCGCGAGCCCGTCGGCGCTCTGCGGTGGCAGGAACCGCACCCGGTCGGCGATGCCCAGCGAGCCGGCCAGGTCGATCAGGGCGCTCGGCTGCTCCAGCCCGCTGCCGCTGGGACCGCCGACGATGGCCACGGTCAGTTCGTCGTCGCGTTGCGGATCGCGCGCGCGCAGCTCCGCGATGGCGCGCAGCAGCACGTCGGGTGCCTTGAGCGGCTGGATGCGACCCACGAAGGTGACCAGCGCGCCGCGTTCGGGCAGCCCGGCCGCGCGGCGCGCCCGGCGCCGCACCACGTTCTCGCAACCGACCGTGGCCGGCCGGAACCGTTCCAGGTCGACTCCGGGCGCCACCACCGACACCTGCTCGGCCGGCGCACCGTACAAATCGGCGAGTTCCCGTGCCTCGGTGGGCGTGTTCGCCACCAGCCGGTCGGATTCGGCCACGACCTGTTCCTCGCCGATGACCCTGGTGTGTGGCTCCGGCCGGTCACCGGTGGCCAGCTGGGCGTTCTTCACCTTGGCCAGCGTGTGGGCAGAGTGCACCAGCGGCACGCCCCACCGGTCCTTGGCCAGCCAACCCACCTGGCCGGACAGCCAGTAGTGCGAGTGGATCAGGTCATACCAACCCGGCACGCGTTCAGCCTCCGCGCGCAGCACCCCGTGGGTGAAGGCGCACAACTGCGCCGGGAGGTCCTCCTTGGCGAGCCCCTCGAACGGGCCGGCGACGACGTGGCGCACCCACACCCCCGGCGCCAGCTCCACCGTACGGGGGGTGTGGCTGGACGTGGCCCGGGTGAAGATCTCCACCTCCACGCCGGCCCTCGCCAGGCGTCTGGCCACTTCGACGATGTAGACGTTCATGCCGCCTGCGTCACCGGTGCCCGGCTGGTCCAGGGGGGACGTATGCACGGAGATGATGGCGATGCGCCGCACATCGCTCCTTCGCTCGACGAACGGGGGCTACCGGTACCAACCACGGCGGCTACCAGCATGTTCCCGGATGGGGCATGAAGACCTCCGGTGCCGGCATGCGTGACCTTCGTCTCAGTTGCGCTCACGGTAGCGCACGCGGTCGCGCACGCGGTCGCGCACGCGGTCGCGCACGCGGAAGTGATCGCGGTCGGGAGCGCGATGGTGCAGGATGCGGTTATGACTGCCCCCGCTATCCCCAGTAGGCCCACCGCGGTCGTCACCGGCGCGTCCAGCGGCATCGGCGCGGCCACCGCCCGCCGCCTGGCGGCCGAAGGATTTGACGTCATCGCCGCGGCGCGCCGCACCGACCAGCTCGACGCGGTGGTCGCCGACATCGCTGCCGACGGCGGGACGGCACAGGCCGTACGCTGTGACGTCACTTCGGACGAATCGGTGGCACAGCTGGCCGCGGCCGTGCCGGGGCCGTTGACGCTGCTGGTCAACAACGCCGGTGGCGCGCTCGGTCTGGACCCGGTCGAGACCGGCAGCATCGACGAGTGGCGGTGGATGTACGAGGTGAACGTGCTCGGCACGGTCCGGGTCACCCAGGCGCTGTTGCCCGCGCTGGAGCGCTCCGGCGCCGGCACCGTGGTCGTGGTCAGCTCCACCGCCGGCCTGATCGTCTACGAGGGCGGCGGCGGTTACACCGCTGCCAAGCACGGGCAGACGGCGGTCGCCGAGACGCTGCGCCTGGAGCTGTGCGGTCGCCCGGTGCGGGTCATCGAGATCGATCCCGGCATGGTCAAGACCGACGAGTTCTCCCTGCACCGATTCCGCGGCGACGCCGCGCGCGCCGCGGCGGTGTACGAGGGGGTGAGGGAGCCGTTGGTGGCCGAGGACGTCGCCGACTGCATCGCCTGGTGCGCCACCCGGCCGCATCACGTCAACGTGGACAGGCTGGTGGTGCGCCCGCTGGCGCAAGCGGCCCAGCACAAGGTCCACCGGGGCTGACCCGACCAGCGCGGCCGCCGTGATGCGGTGGCCGCCAGCGGTCGGTCACAGCTCGCAGCCGATGAGCGTCGCCTCCGGCTGCAGCGTGACCCCGAACCGGTGGTGGACGCCGTCGCGGATCTCGCGCGCCAGCGCCAGCAGCGCCGTGGTGGTGCCGTCACCCCGGTTGGTCAGGGCGAGGCTGTGCTTGGCCGAGACCGCCACCCCGCGCCCCGAGTAGCCCTTGCCGTAACCGGCGCGCTCGATCAGCCAGGCGGCGCTGGTCTTCACGCGGCCGTCTCCGGCCGGCCAGCAGGGCGGCGCGTCAGTAAGGCGGGCCCGCAGTTCCTCCCACTCGGTGGTGGCGAGCACCGGGTTGAGGAAGAACGACCCGGCCGACCAGGTGTCGTGGTCGGACGCATCGAGCACCATGCCCTTGCCCCGGCGCAGGCCCAGCACCGCCTCGCGCACCGCCGCCAGTGGCGCGTGCCCGCCGATCGGCACGTCCAGCACCCGCGCCAGTTCCTGGTAACGCACCGGCGCGGAGTGTGTCGAACGCCACAGCCGGAAGTCGGTGGACAGCACCACCCATCGGTCGTACTGCTTGAACACGCTCATCCGGTAGCTGAACGCGCACTCGTCCGGGGTCATCGTGCGGACCTCATCGGTGACCCGGTCGAGCACCCGTACCGCGGTGATTGTCTCGGCGACCTCCTGGCCGTACGCACCGACGTTCTGGATGGGGGTGGCGCCGGCGCTACCCGGAATACCCGACAGACACTCCACCCCGGACCACCCCTCCGCGACCGCGGTGGCGACCACCTCGTCCCACGGCACGCCCGCGTCGACCCGCACCGTGACCGTATCGTCGTCCGTGTCGACCACCCACAGACCGCTCGTGCGGATTATGATCACCGTGCCCGGGAAGCCTTCATCGGCGACGACCACGTTGCTGCCGCCGCCGAGCACGAGCGAGGGTTCCCCGGTCGCGGCACTCGCTCGTACACTTTGAATAATTTCATCCGTATCGGTGACGATGAGCACCTGTGCGGCTGGCCCACCCAACCGCAGCGTGGTGTACGCGGCCAGGGAGGTGGCGGTGGTCGGCGCGGCCCCTGCGGGCCGTTCGGCACTGACGTCAGGCACGCACCAAGCCTAGGCTGGAGGTCGACCGGGTCTCACCGGACTCCGGGGAGGGGGAAGCGAATGTCAAGGGCGCACGGCAGCAAGGAGCTCTGGCTGGCGTCGCTGCGCGCCGACGGGCCGGCCATGCGCGTCGCGTTCGAGCACGCCTCCGGCAGCCCCTCCGGGCTGTCCACCGAGGTGCCGTCCTGCCCCGACTGGACCGTGCTGGATTTGATCCACCACCTCGGTACGCAGTACCGGCGGGTCCGTTCGCACGTCAGCCGCGGGGTCACCAGCCGGCCGGAGAGCCATGGCGAGCCCACACCGGAACAGCTGCCCACCGGGACCGCGGCGATCCAGTGGTGGGAGGACGAGTTCCAGCAGCTGGTGGACCTGCTCGACAAGCTGGACGTGCAGCTACCAGCGTGGAACTGGGCACCGCAGGCCAAACAGGCAGGATTCTGGCACCGGCGGATGGCGCACGAGAACGCGGTGCACCGATGGGACGCCCAGACCGCCGTCGGGCAGGTGGAGCCGATCGAAGCGAAGCTGGCGGCCGACGGGGTCGCCGAGGTGCTGGACACGCTGCTGCCGGCGGGCCGGCGTCGCGGCCCGACCGACCGCACCGGGGGGATGCAACTGGTCGCGACCGACCCGGCACACACCTGGTTCGTGCGACTGCGCGGCGAGGGCGTGGCGCTGCTGGACACCGACACCTGGCTCGATCACGACGACCACCACCCGCGCGCACTGGCCCGTGGCACCGCCAGCGACCTGGTGCTGGCCCTGTTCGGGCGGGTGCCGTTCGACGTGCTGGAGATCTCCGGCGAGACCGCCCTGCTGGCGGCGCTGCGCACCGGCTGACCCCGGCGCGGTCCCGGAGCGGTCCCGGCGGCGGGGATCAGTCCAGCGTGACGGTGACCACCAGCGGGAAGTGGTCCGAGTTGACCACGTCGGACAGGATCGCGAACTCGGAGAAGGTCAGGTCCGGCGTGCCGAAGATGTAGTCCACCCGGTTGTCCGGATCGTGGCTCGGCACCGTGAACTCGAACGGGTCGCCGACCTCGTCCTGCGCGGAGGAGAACCCGGCGGCGGCCCACACCTCCGCCTCTTCCCAGCTCGGCCAGAAGTTGAAGTCACCCGCCATGATGGTGTGCGGGCGGCCGTTCCACGCCTCCAGCATCACCTGGCTGTGCACCAGCCGGGTCGGGGTGTTCTCCCGCCGGTGCTGGAAATGGGTGTTGAAAACCCGCAGCTGGTGACCGCTGTCCAGCTCGACCGTGACCGCCTGGTAGGAGCGCTCCATCGGCCCCTGCACGAACGGGAACCGCTCGGCGACCACCTCGGAGACCGGCAGCCTGGTCATCACCGCGTTGCCGAACTGCCCGTCGGCGGCCGGCGCCCACTCGTACGGCATCTCCAGGCGCCGCGACAGCCACTCGAGCATGTCCATCCCACCGCCGATCGGCCAACCCCGGCTGACCTCCTGCAGCACCAGCACGTCCGGGTCGACCGCCTCGATCGCCGCCGCGATCGACTCCGGGTCGACGTGCCCGCCCATGTGGTCGCGGCCGTACATGACGTTCCAGTTCATCAGCCGGATCGTGGCGCCGGTCTGATCCGGTTCCGGCACCGCCGGACGGGTGACCACCATCGCCAGCGGTACCAGCAACGCCACCGCCGCCACCACGGACACCGGAGCGGGGCGGGTGAGCAGGCTGCGCCGGTCGGCGTCGCGATGCCCCGGGCGCACCCCGAGCCCGGCCGCGCCGAGCAGCAGCGCGGCGGCCACCAGCGCCCACCGGTTGTCGAACGGGAACTCCAGGTCGTAATGAACCTGGTAGATCATCACCGGCAGGATGTACCCCAGTCCGGCCGCCCCGGCCGCGACCGCCAGCCGCACCGCCGGACGCCGCGGCGCGGCACCGTCGCCCGGGGTCAACGCCCGGGCCAGCAGCACCGCGGCAGCAAGGCCCGCGAGTGCGGCGGCCGCGATCACCACCGGCCCGGTGAGCCAGTACGCCACGACCACCGCACCGGTGGCCGCCGCCAGGGCGAGCGCACCGGCGAACCAGCGGTCCGGCTCCGGGATCGCTCCGGTGCCGCCGGGCAGCCGCATGCGCCGGACTATTTCGATGCCGACGACCGCGGTGGCGATCAGCGCCGCCGAGGCCAGGGGCAGGGACACGCCGGCGTGCGCGGCCACGATCGGCGCGCTGCCGAAGAGCATCAGGTAGAGAGCGAGGTACGGCCCGATCGCGGCCAGCCGTGCGGCCGGGGTGGCGGCCGTGGCGGCCGGCTCCCGGCCCGTCGCCGGGGCCGGCTCCGGGACCGTCGCCTCCGGAGCCGGGGCCGGACGGATCGCCACCACCGCCGCGGCGAGGGCCACCGCACAGATCAGCACCAGCAGCGCCCACGGCAGCGCGCCGGGCCGGAAGATCAGGTCCCAGCTGCCGTACGCCGCGCGGATGGCCAGGTCCGCCACCGTGCCCAGCAGCACCCCGACCGCACCCGCCACGCCGGAGGGCGCCTGCCGCACCGCCAGCACCAGCGCGGCGACCGCCGCCGCGGCGCCGGCGCCGACCACCAGCAGCGAGGCCGGATCCTGGGCCTGTGCGATCAGCCGCAACGCGACCAGCACCGCCACCGCACCGACCACGGTGCGGCCGGCGCCGGCCAGGGCGACCGCGACACCGACCACCGCCGGCGCGATGAAGATGACCAGGGCCAGTTGCGCGGCGCCGATGACGCCGAGGTCGGCAGCGGCCCGGTCCAGCAGCGGGCTGGCCGCGCGCAACAGCTCCACTGTGAGCAGGAAGACCGCGGCGACCAGGACCGTGGGGGCGGCGCGGCGCACCGAGGGGGGTGTCATAGCCCAGCACCATAGCCGTTCGACGGCCGGGCGCGGTACCGTCCGTGCGGGCCTCAGATGCGGGTACGCCACATGACGTCCACCGGTCCGATCCCGTGGCCCAGCGGGAACCCGTGCCGGATCGCGCCGGTGACGAACTCCTTGGCCTGCCGCGCCGCGGTCGGCACGTCCAGGCCGCTCGCGCGGTAGGCCGCGATCGCCGCCGACAGCGTGCAGCCGGTGCCGTGGGTGTGCGGGTTGTCGATGCGCTCGGCCACCAGCACGATCTCCTGCGAGCCGTCGGTGAGCAGATCCGCGGCCTGCGCGGAGTCCTCCAGGTGACCGCCCTTGACCAGCACCCAGCGGGGTCCGAAGCCGAGCAGCGCCTCGGCGGCGCGCCGCTGGTCGGCCGCGGTGGCCACCGCCACCCCGGTGAGCAGCTCGGTCTCGTGCAGGTTCGGGGTGACCACCTCGGCCAGCGGCAGCAGCCGGTCGCGCAGCACCCCCACCGCGTCCGTGGCCAGCAACGGCGCCCCATGCTTAGAGATCGCCACCGGGTCGACGACCAGCGATGGCACCGCGTGCCGGCGCAACGCGTCCGCGGCCGCCTCGAGCAGCGCGGCGCTGGGCAGGGCGCCGGTCTTGGCCGCGGACACCGGAATGTCGTCGCAGACCGCGTCGATCTGGGCGGTCAATGCCCGTGCCGGCAGCTCGTCGATGGCGTGCACGCCGACCGTGTTCTGGGCGGTGGTCGCCGCGATCGCGCAGGTGCCGTAGACACCGAGCGCGTGGAAAGTGCGCAGGTCGGCCGGGACGCCCGCGCCGCCGCCGGAGTCGGTGCTGGCGACGGTCAGCGCCACCGGGTACACCGGTGCCGGGGTGGTCATCTGGTCCTCCTCCGCGTCGGCGAGCTTCGCCTCGGCACCGACCACTCTAGGAGGCGGCGGCCGGGTGGGACGAGGGCAGGACCAGTTGGGCCAGTAGCGCGCCGCCGGCGACCGCGGCCGGCATCACCAGCACCGCGCCACCGGGAATGAGGAAGCACAGGAACGTCGCGGTGCCGAACCCGAGCGTCTCCGGCAGGCGGGTGCGCAGCAGCCGCCGTCGGTCGGCCAGGCGCAGGCCGCGGCGGTCGAACGGCGACCCGACCAGCTGCAGCGCGAGTAACCACCCACCGGTGACGACGCCGGCCACCGGCACCACGGTCTGGCCGAGACCCGGCACCAGGCCGGCCGCGAACAGCGGCACCCCGAACAGCGGGGTGACCGCCAGCAGCCGCGCCGAGTCGGCGACACTGCGCCCGAGCCCGCGCCAGAACCCGACCGGCACCTCGTCGGGCACGTCGCCCTCGACGTGCCGCGAGATCGCGTCGTAGAACGGGTTGCCGACGAACAGGGTCACCGCGGTGTAGGTGAGCACACCGATCAGGGCGGCCACGCCGAGGATCCCGACGCCCGCGATCACCCGCGCGGCTGTCCGCGGCCCCGGCGACCAGCCGGCGGCGAACCAGGTCACCGCGGCGGCCAGATCACCCAGGAAGACCAGCAGGACCACCAGGGCGGCGGCGAACAGCAGCGCGACCAGCACCGCCGGCAGCAGGCCCAGCAGGAGCAGTCGGGGGGTACGCGCGTACAGGGCCAGGCCGCGGCCCAGCATCCGGACCCCGGTGACGTACCTGCGGACCACGGCTCAGGCCAGTCGCAGTCGAACCCGGCGGTTGGCCCTGCCCTTGCTCTCGACCTTCGTGACCAGCACCCGACCGACCTGTGCGGTAGAGGCGACGTGCGTACCGCCGTCGGCCTGCACGTCCAGCCGGACGATGTCCACCACCCGGATCTCCGGCTCGTCGTGCGGGATCAGCTTGGCCTGGGTGCGCACGATGTCCGGGACGGCCAGCGCCTCGTCGCGCGGCAGCACCCGGATGTCGATGCGCCGGTTCGCGCCGACCTCCGCGTTGACCAGATCCTCCAGGCTGCTCTTGAAGTCCGGCGGGATCTCCGGCAGGTTGAAGTCCATCCGCGCCTCGCCCGGCTGCATGTTGCCGCCGGTCACCAGCGCGCCGAAGTCCCGGAACACCACTCCACACAGGATGTGCAAGCCGCTGTGGGTGCGCATCAGGCTGGTGCGCCGCTCGTCCTCGACCGCCCCGGTCACCGCGGTGCCGGCCGGTGGCACCGGATCACCTTCGGCGGGGATCAGGTAGAGGTCGTCGCCCTTGCGGGTGTCCACGATCCGGGTCTGCACCCCCTGCCACAGCAGGACCCCGTGGTCAGGTGGCTGCCCGCCACCACCGGGGTAGAACGCCGAACGGTCCAGCACGATCCCGTCCTCACCGGAGTGCAGCACCGTGCACTGCCACTCGCGCAGGCTCGGGTCAGCCAGGTCGAGCCGCTCAGTACGACCGTGATGCGCGACACCCATAGTGCGGAAGCCTACCGGTCAGTCGAGATCGGGAGCGTTGAGGAAAGACGATATCCGCTCGCGCAGGTCGGCGCGGTGGCACCAGAACGCGCCCGGCTTGTCGTACACGTGCAGTCTGGCGCGCGGCAACGCCTCGGCCAGCCGGCGCGCCACGCTCGCCGGGTGCATCGGGTCGGCGACCGCGCCGATCACCAGCGCCGGCACGTCCACCTTCGCGAGCGCATCCAGGTCCGGCACCGGCACCTGATCCGGCAGGCCGGCGTACCCGCGCGACAACGGGTCCTGCAACAGTTGCTCGAGCCGGCTGCTCAGGTAGTCCCAGGCCTGTTGGCTGTGGCGCACTGGCGGCGGCAGCTCGTGGTAGACGGCATCGCTGACGACCCCCACGTCCTGGGCCTGGGCCGCCGTCAGCAGCGCGGCGAGCCGCCGGGCCGCCGGGCCGTCCGGCTGGTCGAGGACCGCCGGCAGGTAGAGCACCACCCGGTCGAACCGGTCGGGCGAGTCGATCAGCAGCCGGCACAGCGCGCCGGCCCCGAGGCTCGCACCGACCGCCCGGGTGGCGGCCGCCAGGTCGGCGACCGCGCGCAGGTCGCGGGCGAGGTCCTCGTAGCTCCACTCGCCGTCCGGCGCGTCGGAACGCCCGTGCCCGCGGAACTGGAAGAACACTTTCCGCCCGGTCACGGCGCTGCCGAGCGGGCGGGTGTGGGTGATGTCCTGCGCCAGGCCGTGCGCGAAGACGGTCACGGGCGCGCCCGCGCCGGTGATCGCCTGCTCCAACGTTACCCCGTGGGGCGTGGGCGACAGGGTGGTCGGCGGTGGCGGCAGCGGGGGCCGCCGGCCGGGCTGTGGCGGCGTGCGGCTCACACCCGCCCGGCGTGGGTCGCGTTCGGGCGGCGGCGGCCAGCGGAAATCGGGCATCGGCGCGGTGCCGTCACCAGGAGCCGCGACCGTCGGCGATGTCGCGCAGCCCGGGACGCACATCGAGCAGGTAGAGGGCCGCGGCCGCCAACGCGATCAGGTTGAACAGCAGCCCGAAGGTCCCCACGCCGCTCAGCAGCGCCAGCACCGTCGAGGCGCCGATGATGGCCAGCCAGGCCGGCTTCTGCAGGGTGCCGATCACCGGGAACGCATCCGCGCGCTGGGTGGCGCAGTGTATGAACGCGATGACGCCGATCACCAGCACGAACAGGGTCAGGATGGTGTTGATCCCCTCCACGACCGCGAGGTGCCACTCCATGCCCCGAAGCCTATGTCGTGACGCCGGGATCCGTCGAACCACATGGAAACGCCCCGCCGCGTGTCGTCACGCGGCGGGGCGCCAGGGGGCGTCCGTTATGAGCTGCCGGCCTTTTCGGCGCTGGCAGCTTCGGCGCTGGCAGCTTCGGCGCTGGCAGCTTCGGGGCTGACATCGGTGGCCGCCGGCGAGTCGATCTCCGCAGGTGCGACCGTGATGGTGGCCTCGCCGTTGCGTGCCGCCACCACTTTGACGCCGTGAGCAACCAGGTTCTGGTACCCGGTGACCGCCTTCTGCTGCGCCGTGGCCGCGCCGCTCACGAACGTGTGGGCACCGCGCTGCGCCGACTCACGCAGCCTGGCCGCCTCGGCGACGATCCGCTCGCGCGGCAGCCGCGCCTCACCGGCGGCCATGCGCTCGCGCAGGGTCGTGGCGGTCTCGCCCGCGGTCCGCAGCGCGCGCTCGGTGGCATCCGGCAGCTTGCGCAGTCGCTGGTACGCGAGGTCGCCGGCGCCGGCCGCCGCGTAGAATGCGGTGGGAAGGTCGCGCTTGTTCATGTCTCCTCCTCGATGGTGTCCGTGTCGCGGGTGATCTCCCGCCGGAACGTCTCGTAGATCTGGCTCAGGGTCTGTTTCTGGGCGACGGTCAGATCGGGATCGGCTGCGATCGCGGCCAGCACACCGGGACCGTCCCGGTCGTCGAGCAGGCCTGCGCGCAGGTACATCACAGGGGTGGAGACCCGGAGCGCACTCGCGATCTGCTGGAGCACCTCCGCGCTGGGCTTACGCAGGCCGCGCTCGACCTGCGACAGGTACGGGTTGCTGACGCCGGCTTTCTCGGCGAGCTGGCGCAACGACACGCCGGCGTTGCGGCGCAGGTCACGGATGAAGTATCCGATGTCCTTGCCGATCTCGCGCGGCTTGTCCGAGGTGCTCATGGTTCTGACGGTAGCCGCGTGCGCTAGCTATAGCAAGCGAAATGCTTGCTATAGCTAGCGTGATCTTCTGCACAGCGATGTGGTGGCCAGTCGCACGCCACGCCCCGCCCCGTTGGCGGGCAGGCAAACCTCAGTAGAGCGGACGGACCGCGCCCACCGGTTCACCGCCTCCGAGCACCACCGTCTCGGCCAGCTCGTCCAGCACCGACGCCCCTAGGTCCAGCCGGCGCAGCGCCGACACCAGCACCGGCAGGCGCGCCCGCGCCGCCCCATCGTCGATCTTGACGGCCACCGCGCCGACCTCGGGGATCGCCACCGCCACCACCCCCTCGGCGCCGCTCTTGGCCAGCAGCCCCGGAATCCCCGCCATCAGCCGGGTGTCGGCCGCGCCGGTGCCGGCCACCAGGTCGGGGTGAGCGCGCATGGCGTCGGCCACGGTCCTTTCCAGCGAGCCGGGCTCGGCGTCCACCAGGCGCAGAAACGCGGTGGCCAGCGCCGTCAACGACAGCGCGAACAACGGTGCGCCGCAGCCGTCCACGCCGGTGGCCGTCACCGGCTCGCCGGCCAGATCCTCCACCGCCTCCCGCAGCCCCTGCTGCAGCGGGTGCGCCGGATCGCGGTAGGTCTCGTACGACCAACCAGCGGCCAGGCAGGTGAGCAGCATGCCGGTGTGCTTTCCGGAACAGTTCATCTGCACGCGCGCCGGACCTCCCCCGGCGCGAAGCACCGACTCCCGCGCATCCTGCTCCAGCGGCAGGTCGGGCGGGCACTGCAGGGTGTCCTCGTCCAGTCCGGCCGCAGCCAGCATCGCCCGCACCCGCGACAGGTGGCACTCCTGCCCGAAGTGGCTGGCGCAGATCACCGCGAGGTCGGCCGCGTCTGCCGGCCGCAGGCCCTGCCGCAGCATTCCGACGGCCTGCATGGGCTTGTTCGACGAGCGGGGAAAGACCGGCGCGACCACGTCTCCGGTCGCCTCGGCCACCGCTCCCTTCCCGTCGAGCACCACCACCGAGCCGTGGTGGCGGCTCTCAACGAACCCGGACCTGGTCATCTGCGCGAGCGGCACACCACCGCCATAGATCGTGGACACGCCCAGACCCTACCTGGCACTGCAGAGCGTAGCCGTCCAACGATCTTCCAGTGAGTATCCAACGATCTTTGGCATGGTCCGGTGTATCTATCCGGCTCCAACGTAGGAGGAGGAAAGCATGTCAACACTTGCACCCGAGCGGCCGACGGTCACCCCTGACCAGGCCGAAGCGATCGTCAACGGCTGGCTGACCAGCGCCGATCCGGTGGCGGGTCTCGAGCACCCGGCCGGGCCGCTGTTCGCCGACGGATACACCGAATTCGAGATCACCATGACCGGCGGCGGTGGCGGCTGGACCGGCGACTGTTGCCTGTGCTCCGGCTCCTGGGACCCCCAGTGGGGCTGGATCCAGTGCTGCTGAGCACGACATGCTGACCGACGACCAGCCCGCTGTTGACCCGGACACCGGGGACGGCCACCCCGTCGATCTGGAGCACAGCGACCTGGCGCCGGTCCTGGAACAGCTGATCGGACCGGGACTGGCCGACCTGGCCCGGCGGCTCGATTCCATCGCTCAGTTGAGCGACGCAGAGCGGCAGGCGGTGTCCGAGGGCACCGCCGCCGCCCTGCGGCAGGAGGTGTGGCGCAAGGTCAGCAGGGTCCTGGTGCTCGAACTCAACGCCGCGCGGGTCACCGGCCAACTGACCGCCGCGACACCGCGGGAACGTTGGCACGAGTGGCTGACCACCGCGACGACGCCGGGGTTCTGGGACTCGCTGACCGGGCGCTATCCCACCATGGTCTCCCGGCTGCGCCGCATGATCGACCACCGGTGCGCCGCGGCGGCGCGCATGGCGGAGCGGTTCGTGGCCGACCGGGACGCGGTGGCGGAGTTGAGCGGCGCCACGCCGCGCCTGGTCCGCCTCACCCCTGGCGAGGGGGACAGCCACCAGGGCGGCGAGACGGTGATGACCCTCGAACTGGTCGACGGCCGCGTGCACTACAAGCCCCGCCCGCTGGAGGTGGACCACGAACTGGGTCGGCTGCTCAACCGCCTCCTGGCCGACCAGCCATACTCGACGCGCCTCCGCGTTCCCCGCGTGGTGTGCCGCGACGGCTACGGCTGGGCCGAACACATCGCACACCGCTACTGTGCCGGCGACGACGAACTGCGGGCGTTCTACTACGGCATCGGCCAGTGGCTGGCCCTGATGCGACTGCTCAGCGCCAGCGACCTGCACGCGGGCAACGTCATCGCCGCCGGCCCGGTGCCGGTCGTGGTGGACTGCGAGACACTGTTCACCCCGCAGGATCCCCCGCCAGCGTCGGGATTCGGCGCGGCGGCCGACCGCGCCACCCAACTCGTGAACAATTCGGTGCTCCGCACGGGCCTGCTCCCGGTGCGCGGACAGTCGCTGGCGTTGCGGGGCGCGGACATCTCCGCCACCGGGCATCTGCCGGGGCAACAGCCCCGGCTCCGGGTGCCCACCATGGTGGGCATCGGCACGGACGAGGCACATCTCGACTTCACCACGGTGCCGGTGCCGCCGGCCGCGAACCATCCCGCCGCTACACCCGCACTCGACCGGCACTGGACCGACGTCCTCGACGGCTTCGGCGCGCTCACCGACCGGCTGCAGGAGCTGGACCGCTCGGGCGAGCTCGAGCAGCTGCTCACGCCGTTCCGGGACTGCCAGATACGGGTGGTCACCCGCGACACGGTGGTCTATGTCGAACTTGCACGGATGCTCTGGCATCCGGTGTCGCTGCACCGCGAGGCGAGGGCCCGGCGACGGGCGATCGACGTCCTGATCAAGCAGGGACGGGCGGCGCCGCTGGCCTCGGTCGACCCAGTGGTCATCGACGCGGAGGTCACCGAACTGCTCACCGGCGACATCCCGGTCTTCACCACCGTCGCCCGCGACGGGCGACTGACCGGGCCGCACGGCGTGTCCACGGGCCAGGCGCGGGACCTGGTCGACACCGCGCTGCGCCGGTGGCGCGCGCTGGATCCGGCCGTGGACCGGGTGGTGACCCGCAGCGCAGTGGTGAGCGCGTACCTCAACGACAGCGGCCCGCAGGGCACTCTGGACGAGCACGGGAGGCAGGACCAGCACCACCTGCTGCCCTCCGACCACGTGGTGAGCGACCCCGATGACCCGCGTCGTCGCACGGCGGCCGCCCAGGTCATGCGCCGGCTCATCGACGGAGCACTGCGCGCCGAGGACCGGACCGTGAGCTGGGTGGCACTGGTGCTCGACGCCACGGGTTGGCGGATCCGGCCGCTGTCGGCCGATCTCTACAGTGGCGTGGCCGGGGTCGCGGTCGCACTGGCCGCCTACCGGGCCGAGTCGCTGGCCGGGCGGGCTGACCCGGTGCCGGAGGTGGAGCCGCTGCTCGAAGACGCGGTGCGGACGTTGCGGACCTACGAGGAGCAGACCGCGCAGCAGCGCGCGAGTGCCGAAACCGCGGTGCGGCCGGAGCCCCCCGGCGCGTACGTCGGGCTGGCGTCCCGGATCTGGAGCTGGCTGTTACTGCGGGAGTTCGGCGGCGTCGACGTCGACGAAGCGCTGGGCCACGCGCAGGCGCTGGCGGAGCTGATACCGGAATCGGTCGCGGTCGACGACACATACGACGTGCTCTACGGGATGGCCGGTGCGGTGGTGCCGCTGTTGGGCCTGGCTGACCTCACCGGCAAGGACCGTTGGCGGTGGGAAGCGGAACAGATCGGCGAGCGCCTCGCTGCGCAGGCGCGGCACTCCGAACACGGCGCGCGGTGGCCGAGCGAACGCGCACCGGATGGTCTCGGCGGGTTCGCGCACGGGGTCTCGGGTATCGGCTGGGCGCTCGACCGGCTGGCGGTCGCCACCGGACAGGCGCGGTTCGCGGAGCTCGCGGACGCGGCGCTGCGGTACGAGGAGTCGCTGTACACCCCGGATCTCGGGGGCTGGCGGGACCTTCGCAAGCCGCGGGAGGTGTCGCAGTGGTGGTGCCACGGCGCCGCCGGGATCGGGATCATGGCGGCCGACCTGTGGCGGCACCACGGCGGGCAGCGCTGGCACGACGCGCTGCGCCGGGCGGCGGGATTGTGCTGGCGCACCGGTTTCGGACTGACCCACACGGTGTGCCACGGCGACCTCGGCAGCTGGGAGCTGATGTCCTCGGCTCTTGCCGCTGGCGCCGGCCCGGACGGCGTCGAGCGCGCGACGCTCGACGGGCTGGTGCTGAGCAGCCTGACCGAACACGGGCCGCGCTGCCACGCGACCGTCGATGTGTTCGTCCCGGGCCTCATGCACGGGCTCAGCGGCGTGGCGTACCAGCTGCTCCGGATGCATCCGGACAGCCGGTTGCCGTCACTGCTGCTGCCCGATCCCGGTCGAGGGCACGCCTGAGCCCGGCGGGATCCGCAGCAGCTGGCGCACCTCGTGGGCAGTCAACGGTGGGCGCTGGGCGATCCGGGCCAGCTCGGCGGCCCGGCTGACCAGTTGCGCGTTCGACTCGACCGGCTGGCGGCGGGCGTACGACAGCGTGTCCTCCATGCCCACCCGCAGGTGCCCACCGGCCGACAGTGACGCCAGCATCACCGGCAGCGTGGTGCGGCCGATGCCGGTGGCCGAGTAGGTGGTGCCCTCCGGCAGGGCACGCAGGGCCGCCTGGCAGGCGACCAGCGCCGCGGCGGTGCCCGGCATCCCACCCGGTACGCCCATCACCAGGTCGACGTGCACGTGCCCGCCGGCCGGCAGTCCGTACCGTTCCAGCAGCCGCTGCAGTGACCACAGGTGGCCCAGGTCGAAGATCTCGTACTCGGGCACCACCCCGCGCTCCTGCATCCGGGTGTGCAGCGCGACGATGAGGTCCCAGCGGTTGGAGAAGACCTCGTCGCCGAAGTTGACCGTGCCCATGGTGCAGGAGGCCATCTCCGGGGCCGCGTCGAGCACGCGCAACCGGTCGGTCTCGGCGTCGGTGACCGCGCCGCCGGTGGACAGCTGGACCACCAGGTCGGTCGCCGTGCGCAACGCCGCGACGGTGTCGCGCAGCCGACCCAGATCCAGGGTCGGTCGGGCGTCGTCGTCGCGGATGTGGACGTGGATGATGCCGGCGCCGGCGGCCTGGCAGTCCTTGGCGGTGGCGACCAGTTCGTCCGGGGTCACCGGCAGCGCCGGCACCTCCGCCTTGTCCGCCTCGGCCCCGGTCGGGGCCACCGTGATCAGGGTTCCCGCGCTCATGCGCTCATCCTCCCAGCCACCCCCAACCCCGCCGGTCCAGGGAGGATCAGGCGGACGGGTCGATGGCGGCGGTGGAGTCGCCCACCAGCAGCGCTGCGTCGTCGGCCACGTTACGGCGTACCACCGCCAGCGCGATGGGCCCGAGCTCGACGTGGCGCACCGCGGTGCCGACAAAGCCGACCGTACGGCCGCCCGTGGTGAGCTCGGTGCCCGGTGCGGGCAACTGATCGGTGGTCATGCCGTCCAGGTGCACCAGCACCATCCGGCGCGGCGGACGGCCCAGATGGTGCACCCGCGCGACCGTCTCCTGCCCCCGGTAGCACCCCTTTTCCAGGTGCACCGCCGGCGCCACCATGCCCACCTCCATCGGCAGGGTGCGATGGTCGGTGTCGAAACCCACCCGCGGCACCCGGGCGGCCACCCGCACCGCCTCATAGGCCCACAACCCGCACGCCGGGACACCGGCTCCGGCCAGGGCGCCGGTGACCTCGCCCACCCGTGCGCGGGGCACGAGCAGGTCCACTCCGAGCCGGCCGCGGCGGGCCCAGCCGCCACCCGGCAGCGACCTGACGTCGTACCGTCCGGTGGGCCGCGGCGGCACCGCGCCGGTGGCGAACTTCGGGCCCGGCACCGGCACCAGGTCCGGCCCGGCCGGCGGTTCGACGCCGAGCACATCGAGCGCCTCATCGACCCGCGGGCCCACCAGCGACAGCACCGCCTGCTCACCGGTGGCGTCGCGCGGCTCCACCCGGGTGAGAAACCGCATGCGCTCCAGAAACTCCAGCAGCGGTGGCGCGGCACCGGGCTCGGTGTCCAGCCAGGTCGTGGTCCCGTCCTCGGTGAGCTGGGCGTGGTGCTCGATGTGGCCGTGCGGGGACAGCACCAGCGTCTCGGTGCCCTGCCCGGCCGCCAGGTCGGTCAGGTGCTGGGTGGTCAGGTTGTGCAGCCAGCTCAGCCGCTCCGGCCCTGGCACCGCGAGCACGCCGCGGTGGGACCGGTCGACCAGACCGGCGCCGGTGACCAGCGTGCGCTGCTCGCTCATCGGGTCCCCGTAGTGGGCGGCCACTGCCGCGTCCGGTGAGTCCGGGTCGACCGCCGCGACCGCGACCGCGTTGTCAGCGATCATCACGTCCTCCGCACGTCCCGCAGCGCCCGAACAGCGCCACGTGACCGATGTCGACTTCGAAGCCTCGCTGGCGCCGCAGTTCCCGCGCCAGCGGAGCAAGCAGCTCCGGTTCCACGCCCTCCACGGTGCCACAGTCGCGGCAGACGAGATGGATGTGCTGGTCCTCGTCGGCCGGATGGTACGTGGGAGCCCCGTGGGACAGGTGGGTGTGGGTGACCAGACCGAGCTCCTCCAGCAGCTCCAGGGTCCGGTAGACGGTGGTGATGTTGACCGAGTCGGCAACCCGCTGCACCGCGTTGTGCACCTGCTCGGGGGTGGCGTGGCCCAGCTGCCGCACCGCGTCGAGCACGAGCTGCCGCTGCGGGGTCATCCGCAGCCCGTGCGACCTGAGCACCTGGGCCAGCGAGCTGTCCGTCACCGCTCGATCATAATGCGGTCCGCGCGAGGGTCCGGGCGCTGCCCGGCTCGGCCACGTCTGCCGGCGACTCGGCTGGCATTTCCGGCTAGTCCGATTCATCGCCCACGGTGCAGGAGCGGGCCCGGATCGCACCCAACGCGCAGAACCCGGTGCCCGATAGTGACCGAGGACACGCTATGACCTGCGGTTTTGCCCCCGGAACCACGTTTAACCTGACCGCGTGCATCCCCCCAGAAACGACGCGGCCCCCGGCGTCGGCAGGCACCGGCGGCCCGAACCGTACCGCTCCCGACACCGTCACATGGAAGCCGCCGCGCGCCGGCCCCGGACGACGACGCGACGGCGATCAGCCGCGCTGCTGATGGTCATGGCCGTCGCCACGGTCTCGGTCTCCGGCAGCGCCGCCGCCCCACCACCGGACAACGGGGCGTCCTCGGTGGCGCTCACCGCGGAGGCCTCTGCGGCCAGCGCCCGGCTCAGCGACCGCGAGGCCGCAGCCGAGGTGTCCTCCCGGGGGGCGCCGCGGGAAGCCGCTCCGCCCTCGGAGGCGGTGACGCAGGCCCCAGCCCCGGCACCGCCGCTGGCCCAGCCGCGGGCGGTCGAGGCGAGCGCCCGGCCGGCTCCTCCGCCGAAGCCGACGCCGGTGGGCGGGCTGACCCAGCAGCAGATGGACCACGCCGCGGTCATCGTGGCGATGGGCAAGCGGGCCGGGCTGCCCGAGCGCGCGTACGTGGTGGCGATCGCGACCGCGCTGCAGGAGACCTACCTGCGCAACCTCGGGAACCCGGTGTATCCGCAGTCGCTGAACATCCCTAACGACGGCGTCGGCTACGACCATGACTCGGTCGGGCTGTTCCAGCAGCGACCCAGCACCGGATGGGGCAGCGTCTCGCAGATCATGGACCCGGCGTACTCGGCCACGAAGTTCTACGAGGCGCTGGCGAGGGTGCCGGGATGGGAGAACATGCCCATCACCGTGGCCGCCCAGCGGGTGCAGGTCTCGGCGTTTCCCAACCACTACGCCAAGCACGAGCCGCTGGCCCGCAAGATCGTCGACGCGCTCACCTAGGTCCCGCGAGGTTCGCCGCTGCTGCGGTCCTCGCTCACGTGCCCAGACGATAGGCTGCCCGCGTGAGCGAGGACCGCAGCGCGCGAGGACCGCAGCGAACGCCCAACGAGCACCGCGTGAGCGAGGACCGCAGCGCGCGAGGACCGCAGGAGCGGGTGGTGGCGGTGCTGGGGCGCGGCGTGGTGCCGGTCGACACGCCGGTGCTGCGGGCAGACGACCTCGGCGTCCTGCGCGGGGATGGCATCTTCGAGACCTTGCACGTACGTGCTGGTAAGCCCTGGCTGCTGCCGGAGCACCTGGCGCGGATGGCCACCTCGGCCGCGCGGCTCGATCTGGAGCTGCCCGATGCCGCGGCCCTGACCGATCTGGCCGTCACCGCCTGCACGGCCTGGCGCCAGGACGTGGAAGGCGCGCTGCGACTGGTGTGCACCCGTGGCCCCGAGCAGGGTGGGCCGGTCACCGTCTTCGCCACCGTCGGGCCGATCCCGGAGCACATGCGGGCCGCGCGCCGCGACGGCATCGGCGTGGTGACCGCCACGCTGGGAGTGGCCGCGGACGCGCGGCGGGATGCGCCGTGGTTGTTGGGCGGAGCGAAGTCGCTGTCGTACGCGGTGAACATGGCTTCCCAACGATGGGCCGGCCGCCACGGCGCCGACGACGTGCTGTGGATTTCCGCTGACGGCTACGCGCTGGAGGCACCGACCTCGACGCTGGTCTGGCTGGACGGCACCCGGTTGTGCACGGTGCCGCCGGCGGATACCGGAATCCTGGCGGGCACGACCGCACGGTGGCTCCTGGCGCACGCCGGTGCACTCGGTCTGACGGCTGCCGAGCGGATGGTGCGCCCGGAGGACCTGGCGGCTACCAACGGGGTGTGGTTCACGTCGTCGGTGCGCGGGTGCGTGCCGGTCCGGCAGCTGGACGGTTCCCCGCTGCCGGAGTCGGCGCACACCGCCGCCATCCAGCAGCTGCTGGGTTACCCGGTCTGACCGTACGGGCGACATTCCCGTCCCACCGGCCGAGCATTTCGGGTGAAAGCCGAATATTGCTTCGGTTTCTGGGTAACGTCCGTTTTGTGCCCTCCAGGTATTTCTACCGCGGGAACGTCCATGGCTGAACCCACTCACCGTCACCGTCACCGTCACCGTCGCCACCGCGCGCCCGCCCGTTCCCGGGACGGGCGCGGCGCCCGGTTCGGACGCGCGAGCGCGGCCGGACTGGTGGCGTTGACCGGACTCGCCGCGATCACGCTCGGCCCGGCCGCGATCGCGATCGGCTGGCACGCCCAGCACCAGATCCGGATCGCCGAGGAGGCCACCCGGAACCCGATCGGGACCGAGGTACGGGAGGGCACCGCGACCTTCGTCGTCCACGAGGTCCGGTGCGGCGCGAACGACGACACGGTGCACGGTCAACGCTGCACGACGGAGATCACCGTCCGCAACGATGGCGAGGAGGAACTGACCATCCCGGGCACCGCGCAGGTACTGCACGGCCCGGACGGGGTCCGTTACCTGCCGGTGCTCGACGACCCGGAGCCGTTCGGGACCCTGGAGCCCGGCGAGGACGCCACCGCGACGTTCGAGTACGACCTGCCGCCGCACGGCCGCGTGACCCACGTCGGCGTTCACTTCGACGTGTACTCGCGCGGGGAAGCGGTCACCATCGGCGGCCCGCCGCTGCCGCTGACGCCGCCGACCGACTGACGCCTGGGGTGTCAGGAGCTCGCGCGGGTCAGGCGGGCCGACAGGTGCGGGGTCAGGCCGTGGCCGACCGCAGCCATCTCGTACGCGTACAGCAGCGCACCCTCGACGATCCCGTACAGCCGGTGCCCGGCGGTGACCTCCTTGGCCGTGGCGGTGCGCATCACCATGTCGGTGGCAATCTCCAGCTTGAGCCCGTCCACCCGGCCGTAGTACAGCTCCATGATCCCGGTGGGGGTGGTCAACAGCACCTCCACCTCGTCGGTGGGCCGGCCGCCGTCGTTCGCCACCGGGCGGATCCAGCCGCTCTCCCGCCCGGCCGGTCGCACCGGCCGCGAGTCGGCGTCGAGCAGCCACGCCCGCGACTCGTACGACAGGAACGGGCGCCCGTCGTGGCTGATGCGGATCTCCTGGGCGTAGTCGAAGTCCTCGATGGTCGGGTAGCCGCCGCGCCCGCGCCCGCGCCACGCGCCGATGAACGGCAGCAGCCCCAGCAGCGCCGGGTGCAGGTCCGGGCCGGCGCGCGGATCATCGGTGTCGGAGTACGGGTACGGGGTGGGTTCCGGCGCGTCCTGCCACGGCGGCGGCGCCTGCTCCTCGCCGCTCATCAGCGCCCGCGTCCCGTGCGCACGGCCGCGTAGACCAGCCCGCCGGCCAGCACTCCGAAGCCGGCCACCAGCAGGCTGACGAATCCGATCTCGGTAACCAACGACGCCCCTCTCGCGTAACTGCGACCCCGCGATCCTATGCTGTGGCGCATGGCCGCCTCACTCGTCATCAAGGCCACCGCCGGCGCGGACGCCCCGGAGCGCTGTGCCCAGGCGTTCACGGTGGCGGCGACCGGGCTGGCCGCCGGTGCCCGGGTGTCGCTGTGGCTGACCGGCGAGTCGACCTGGTACGCCCTGCCCGGCCGCGCCGCCGAGTTCGAACTGCCGCATGCGGCGCCGCTGGCCGACCTGCTGGAGGCGGTGCTGGCCGGCGGCACGGTGACCGTCTGCACCCAGTGCGCGGCCCGGCGCGACATCACCGGAGCCGACGTGCTGCCGGGGATCCGCATCGCCGGCGCCGCGGCGTTCGTGGAGGAGACGCTCGCCGAGGACGCCCGCGCGCTGGTCTACTGAGCCACGCCGGTCTGCCCGGCACCTAGTC
>SLSW01000015.1 GCA_007130245.1 Micromonosporaceae bacterium | reverse complement strand
GCCGCCGCCGAGGAGGAGACCGAGTAATGGGTCAGAAAGTCCACCCGCACGGGTTCCGGCTCGGCATCTCGACCGACTGGAAGTCCCGCTGGTACGCGGACAAGATGTACGCCGACTATGTCGCCGAGGACGTCAAGATCCGCAAGATGATGTCCACGGGTCTGGAGCGCGCCGGCATCTCCAAAGTGGACATCGAGCGCACGCGTGACCGGGTGCGTATCGACATCCACACCGCCCGTCCGGGGATCGTCATCGGCCGCAAGGGCGCCGAGGCCGACCGCATCCGCGGTGACCTGGAGAAGCTCACCGGTAAGCAGGTGCAGCTGAACATCCTCGAGGTCAAGAACCCGGAGTCGGACGCCCAGTTGGTCGCCCAGGGCGTGGCCGAGCAGCTGGCCAGCCGGGTCAGCTTCCGCCGGGCGATGCGCAAGGCGATGCAGTCGGCGGTGCGCAACCCGCTGGTCAAGGGCATCCGGGTGCAGGTCTCCGGTCGGCTCGGAGGTGCCGAGATGTCGCGCACCGAGTTCTACCGCGAGGGTCGGGTGCCGCTGCACACGCTGCGCGCCAACATCGAGTACGGCTTTTTCGAGGCGCGCACCACCTTCGGCCGCATCGGCGTGAAGGTGTGGATCTACAAGGGTGAGGCGGTGCCGGGTCGCGAGGCCTCGGCCGAGCCCGCCGGCGGCCGCCGCCGCGATCGTGGTGATCGTGGTGAGCGTGGTGAGCGCGGTGACCGTAGTGAGCGCGGCGGGCGAGCCCGCGGCGGCCGGCGCTCCAGCGCGGCCGGCACCACCTCGGGCGGCACCGACGCCAGCCGTGCCGCGGCCGCCGAACGCGGCGGCGGCGGCCAGTCGTCGACCTCGTCTCCGGCACCGTCCGCGGAGCCGGAGTCGGTGGTCGCCCACGAGACCGCGTCCGAGGAGGGCTGAGGAAATGTTGATGCCACGCAAGCCCCCGAAGGGCTTCCGCAAGCCACACAAGCCGGACCGGTCCGGTCGCAGCAAGGGCGGCAACCGCGTCAACTTCGGTGACTACGGGATCCAGGCGCTTGAGCCGGCGTACGTGACCAACCGCCAGATCGAGGCCGCGCGTATCGCGATGACCCGGCACATCAAGCGTGGCGGCAAGGTCTTCATCCCGATCTTCCCGGACCAGGCGCTGACCAAGAAGCCCGCCGAGACCCGGATGGGTTCCGGTAAGGGCTCGCCCGAGTGGTGGATCGTCAACGTCAAGCCAGGAAAGATCCTGTTCGAGATGTCGTTCCCGAACGAGGCGGTCGCGCGGGAGGCGCTTCGTCGCGCGATGCACAAGCTGCCGATGAAGTGCCGCATCGTGACCCGCGAAGTGGGTGAGGCGTAATGGCTACCGGCACCAAACCTGCCGAGCTGCGCGAGCTGTCCGACCCGGAGCTGGTTGAGCGGCTGCAGGAGACGAAGGCGGAGCTGTTCAACCTGCGGGTGCAGGGGGCCACCGGCCAGCTGGACAACAACCGGCGCCTGCAGGTGGTGCGCCGGGACATCGCCCGGATCTACACGATCATCCGGGAGCGGGAGCTGGGTCTGTCGGCGGCTCCGGCGGAGTTCGCTGAGGCGTTGGCCGAGGCGGAGACCGAGGGCGAGCAGGCAGGCGGCGAGCAGGCCGAGTCGGACGAGGCCGGGCAGACCAGCGACACCGCGCGGGCGGCGTCAGGGAAGGAAGCATCGTGACGGAGAGCACTGCGGTGGGCGGCAGCAAGTCCCGCGGCCGGCGTAAGGTCCGCGAGGGTCTGGTCGTCAGCGACAAGATGGACAAGACCGTGGTCGTCGAGATCGAGGACCGCGTCAAGCACCCGCTCTACGGCAAGGTCATGCGCCGTACCAGCAAGCTGAAGGCCCACGACGAGCAGAACGCGTGCGGCGTCGGTGACCGGGTGACGCTCATGGAGACCAGGCCGCTGTCGGCGACCAAGCGCTGGCGGGTCGTAGAAATCGTGGAGAAGGCAAAGTGAGCGCGAGGACCGCAGAGCATGCGAGGGCCAGCCTGCGAGCGCGAGGACCGCAGCTTGCGAGGACCGCAGTTGCGAGTAACAGCGAGCGCAGTCGCGAGCATGAGGAGGCACGGTGATCCAGCAGGAGTCGCGGCTGCGGGTCGCCGACAACACCGGTGCGCGGGAGATCCTGTGCATCCGTGTGCTAGGCGGCTCGGGTCGGCGCTACGCGGGTATCGGCGACCAGATCGTGGCGACCGTCAAGGACGCGATCCCGGGCGCCGGGGTGAAGAAGGGTGACATCGTGCGCGCGGTCGTCGTGCGCACCGCGAAGGAGAAGCGGCGTCCGGACGGCTCGTATATCCGCTTCGATGAGAACGCCGCCGTGCTGCTCAAGGACGGCGGGGACCCGCGCGGCACCCGCATCTTCGGCCCGGTGGGCCGGGAGCTGCGGGACAAGCGGTTCATGAAGATCATCTCGTTGGCGCCGGAGGTGCTCTGATGAGGGTGAAGAAGGGCGACACCGTCGAGGTCATCGCCGGCAAGGACAAGGGAGCCCGCGGGGTCGTCATCGCGGCGTACCCCGGCCTGGACAAGGTGCTGGTGGAGGGCGTCAACCGGGTCAAGAAGCACAACAAGGTCCAGTCGAGCCGGCGCGGTTCCAAGACCGGCGGGATCGAGACCCAGGACGCGATGATTCACGTTTCGAACGTGATGGTCGTCGACAGCGACGGTAACCCGACCCGCGTCGGCTATCGCACCGACGAGGGCGGCCACAAGGTGCGCATCGCGCGCAGCAACGGTAAGGAGCTGCCATGAGCACGGCCACGGCCGAGCAGGCCGGCAAGGTGACGCCGCGGCTGAAGCAGCGGTACGCCGACGAGGTGCGTCCAGCGCTGCGGGAGCAGTTCGGCTACCGCAACCCGATGCAGGTGCCGGGTCTGGTGAAGATCGTGGTGAACATGGGCGTCGGCGACGCCGCCCGGGACGCCAAAGTGATCGACGGCGCAGTGCGTGACCTGGCTACCATCACCGGCCAGAAGCCGCAGGTGCGGCGGGCCCGCAAGTCGATCGCACAGTTCAAGCTGCGCGAGGGCATGCCGATCGGCGCCAAGGTCACGCTGCGGTCGGACCGGATGTGGGAGTTCCTCGACCGGCTGCTGTCGATCGCGCTGCCCCGGATCCGTGACTTTCGCGGTCTGGACGCGCGCAAGCTCGATGGCAACGGCAACTACACGTTCGGGCTCACCGAGCAGTCGGTGTTCCACGAGATCGACCAGGACAAGATCGACCGGGTGCGCGGGATGGACATCACGGTGGTCACCTCCGCGAAGACCGACGAGGAGGGCCGGGCGCTGCTGAAGCTCCTGGGCTTCCCGTTCAAGGAGAACTGATGGCGAAGAAGGCACTGATCAACAAGGCGAACGCCAAGCCGAAGTTCCCGGTACGCGCGTACACCCGCTGCCAGAAGTGCGGCCGACCCAAGGCGGTCTACCGCAAGTTCGGGCTGTGCCGGGTGTGCATCCGTGAGATGGCGCACCGGGGAGAACTGCCCGGCGTGTCGAAGTCTTCCTGGTAACCGACAACTCTTCGCCCCAGGCCCGGCCGCCGGCCGGGAACCGGGGTGAGAAAGGCAGACGCAACCAATGACGATGACCGACCCGATCGCAGACATGCTCACGCGGCTGCGAAACGGCAATCAGGCCTACCACGACCAGGTGGCGATGCCGTACTCGAAGATCAAGGCGAACATCGCCGAGGTCCTCAAGTCCGAGGGCTACATCGCCTCCTGGCAGGTCGACGAGCCTGAGGAGGGCGCGGTCGGCCGAAAGCTGATCGTCGAGCTCAAGTACGGCCAGAACCGCGAGCGCAGCCTCGCCGGCCTGCGCCGGGTGTCCAAGCCGGGCCTGCGCGTGTACGCGAAGTCGGCGGAACTGCCGCGGGTGCTCGGTGGCCTGGGTGTGGCCATCGTCTCCACGTCGCAGGGGTTGCTGACCGACCGGCAGGCCCGCAAGCGGGGAGTGGGCGGGGAAGTCCTCGCCTACGTCTGGTGAGGAGGGTCTGAGCAATGTCACGAATCGGACGTAGGCCGATCCCGGTACCCGCGGGCGTGGAGGTCACCATCGACGGCCAGACCGTCCAGGTCAAAGGTCCCAAGGGTGAGCTGTCCCACACCGTGGCCGAGCCGATCCTGGTCGAACGGGACGATGCGGGCAACGTGAACGTGTCCCGACCCAACGAGGAGCGCGAGGTCAAGGCGCTGCATGGGCTGTCGCGGACACTAGTGGCTAACATGGTCACCGGTGTGACCGAGGGCTACACCAAGACGTTGGAGATCAACGGCACCGGTTACCGGGTGACAGCCAAGGGCAGTGACCTGGAGTTCGCGCTCGGGTTCTCCCACCCGGTCACGGTCACGGCGCCGGAGGGCATCACGTTCACCGTCGAACGCCCGACGCTGTTCCACGTGTCCGGCATCGACAAGCAGCTGGTGGGCGAGGTGGCCGCGAACATCCGTAAGATCCGCCCGCCGGAGCCGTACAAGGGCAAGGGCGTCAAGTACGCCGGCGAGGTCATCCGACGCAAGGCAGGGAAGGCAGGGAAGAAGTGAGCGCGACTCTGTTGAAGCGGCACCGCAGCGGCGGGGTCGCGGCACAGCGCGCCGTGGGACGGGCGCGCCGGCATTTCCGGCTGCGCAAGCGCATGCGCGGCAGCCCTCAGCGTCCCCGCCTGGTGGTGACCCGCAGCTTGCGCCACATAACGGCCCAGGTCGTGGACGACACCAGGGGACACACCCTGGCCTCGGCCTCGAGCATGGATCCCGGGCTGCGCGGCGTCTCCGGCACCAAGAGCGAGATGGCATCGAAGGTCGGCGCCCTGCTGGCCGAGCGGGCCAGGGCCGCAGGTGTCACGACGGTGGTGTTCGACCGGGCTGGCAACACCTACGCGGGGCGGATAGCCGCGCTCGCCGACGCTGCCCGCGAAGCCGGGCTCGAGTTCTGAGGAAGGTTGACTCATGGCAGGTCCACAGCGCGGTAGCGGCGCCAGCGACGCCGGCGGCGGAGGCGACCGTCGCCGCGACCGCCGCGACGGCGGCCGCGGCGCGCAGGCGGAGAAGAGCCCCCACATGGAGCGGGTCGTCACCATCAACCGGGTGGCCAAGGTCGTCCAGGGTGGTCGGCGGTTCAGCTTCACCGCCCTGGTGGTGGTGGGCGACGGTGACGGCACCGTCGGCGTCGGCTACGGCAAGGCGAAGGAGGTGCCGGCTGCCATCGCCAAGGGCGTGGAGGAGGCCAAGAAGCGCTTCTTCAAGGTCCCCCGCATCGGCGGCTCCATCCCGCACCCGGTGCAGGGTGAGGAGGCCGCTGGCGTCGTCATGCTCAAGCCGGCCAGCGCCGGTACCGGAGTGATCGCCGGTGGTCCGGTGCGGGCGGTGCTGGAGTGCGCCGGTATCCACGATGTGCTCTCGAAGAGCCTCGGCTCCTCCAACCCGATCAACATCGTCCACGCCACGGTGGCCGCGCTGCGGCAGCTGGAGCCGCCGGAGGCCGTGGCGAGCCGGCGCGGCCTGCCCGTCGAGGACGTCGCCCCAGCGGCGATGCTGGCGGCCCGGGCCGGCGCGACAGCTTCTGACACGACCGGAACGAGGGCGTGATGGCACGGCTGAAGGTGACCCAGGTCCGCTCCAGCATCGGGCGTAAGCCCAACCAGCGCGCGACGCTGCGCACGCTCGGGCTGCGGCACATCAACGACACGGTGGTGCGCGAGGACCGCCCCGAGGTCCGGGGCATGATCTTCACGGTGAGCCACCTGGTGCAGGTCGAGGAGGTCGAGAAATGACCATCAAGGTGCATCATCTCCGCCCGGCCCCCGGGGCGAAGACCGCCAAGACCAGGGTCGGTCGCGGCGAGGGCTCCAAGGGCAAGACCGCCGGTCGCGGCACCAAGGGGACTCGGGCCCGCAAGCAGGTTCCGGCGTCCTTCGAGGGTGGCCAGCGGCCCATCCACATCCGGCTGCCGAAGCTGAAGGGCTTCCGGAACCGGTTCAAGGTCACTTTCCAGGTGGTCAACCTGGACCGGTTGGCCGAGCTGTTCCCGGCCGGCGGCCAGGTCGGCCCGGCCGAGCTCGCCAATGCCGGCGCGGTGCGCCGTGGCCAGCCGGTGAAGGTGCTCGGTGACGGCGACCTGGGCGCGGTCACGCTCCAGGTCTCGGCGCACAAGTTCAGTGCGTCGGCGAAGGAGAAGATCGCCGCCGCCGGGGGGACGACCACCGAACTGTCCTGATCACGTCCAGCTGTTAGAGTCCGAATCCAGGCCACCCCTGACCGGCCACCGTGTGACCGGTCCCGCGCAGGAGGAATGAACGTTGCTCTCCGCTTTCGTCAGCGCGTTCCGTACGCCTGACCTGCGCAAGAAGCTGCTGTTCACGATCGGCATCATCGCCATCTACCGGCTCGGGGC
>SLSW01000202.1 GCA_007130245.1 Micromonosporaceae bacterium | reverse complement strand
TAGATGCACTCACCGGGGCACTCGCGGGCCGCGTCGAGCACCTCCAGGCGCAGGTGGGTCGGCACGCGGGTGCGCGCGCCGGGGGAGGTCCGCAGCTCACCGTCGGCATCCTTGACGTAGGCCAGCCCGTCGATGTCGAACTCGAAGACCTCCGGCGCGTACTGCACGCACAGGCCGTCGCCGGTGCACAGGTCCTGGTCAATCCACACCCGCGCGGCTCGACTGGTCTGCGTCACGATCCGTACCCCCTGTGCCTGTGTGCCCCGGCCCGCGCGTGAAAATGCACGCACGGGCGAGTTGGCGCTGTCCCGATTGACGTTACCGTGGCCGGGGAAGGCAGAAACTGTGGCGGTAACAACCCGGGCACGACTGCGTCGGGTCGCGACACACAGGGTAACGACGGGCTAGGGTTGTGGACAGGACATGAAAGACCCCCGGGGAGGTGGGACGTGACTCGCAGCGACGACGCGGACTCGCGCGCTGCCCGTTGGGAGCGGGAAGCTCACGATCTCTCCACGCAGGTCGCGTTCCTCCAGGAGGAGCTCGCCCTGGCACGTCGCAAGGTCACCGAAGGGCCGCGGCACGTGCGCCAGCTGGAGGAGCGGCTGGCGGCCACGTCTGCCCAGCTGGCCCGGCTGACCGAGAACAACGAGCGGCTGGTGGCCACCCTCAAGGAGGCGCGCGCGCAGATCGTGACCCTCAAGGAGGAGATCGACCGGCTGGCGCAGCCGCCCAGCGGGTATGGGATCTACCTGGGCACCCACGAGGACAGCACGGTCGACGTGTTCACGCGCGGGGCCAAGATGCGCGTGGCGGTGTCTCCGTCGGTGGAGGTCGACGAGCTGCGCCGGGGCCAGGAGGTGCTGCTCAACGACGCGTTGAACGTCGTGGAGGCGCTGGGTTTCGAGCGCGCCGGCGAGGTCGCCACCCTCAAGGAGGTGCTCGAGGACGGCGAGCGGGCGTTGGTGATCTCGCATGCCGATGAGGAGCGCATCGTCCACCTGGCGCATGCGCTGAGGGACACGCCGCTGCGCGCCGGTGATTCGCTGATGCTCGAGCCCCGCTCGCTGCACGCCTACGAGCGGATCCCCAAGAGCGAGGTCGAGGAGCTGGTCCTGGAAGAGGTTCCGGACATCGGCTACTACGACATCGGGGGTCTGGACCGGCAGATCGAGCAGATCCGCGACGCGATCGAGTTGCCGTTCCTGCACGCCGAGCTGTTCCGTGAGCACCACCTGCGTCCGCCCAAGGGAGTCCTGCTGTACGGCCCGCCCGGCTGCGGTAAGACGCTGATCGCCAAGGCGGTGGCCAACTCGCTGGCCAAGCAGATGGCCGAGCGCCGTGGTGAGCACAAACACACCAGCTATTTCCTGAACATCAAGGGCCCGGAGCTGCTCAACAAGTACGTCGGCGAGACCGAGCGCCACATCCGGCTGGTGTTCCAGCGGGCGCGGGAGAAGGCTGGCGAGGGCACGCCGGTGATCGTGTTCTTCGACGAGATGGACTCGGTGTTCCGTACCCGCGGCTCCGGGGTGTCCTCGGACGTGGAGAACACCATCGTGCCGCAGCTGCTGAGCGAGATCGACGGGGTGGAGGGCCTGGAGAACGTCATTGTGATCGGGGCCTCCAACCGCGAGGACATGATCGACCCGGCGATCCTGCGTCCGGGACGGCTCGACGTCAAGATCAAGATCGAGCGTCCGGACGCGGAGTCGGCCAAGGACATCTTCAGCAAGTACATCACCGCCGACCTGCCGCTGCACGCCGACGACCTGGCCGAGCACGGCGGCAACCGGGACGCCACCGTGGCCGCGATGATCGAGGCGGCGGTGCTGCGCATGTACGCCGAGACCGAGGAGAACCGGTTCCTGGAGGTCACCTACGCCAACGGCGACAAGGAGGTCCTCTACTTCAAGGACTTCAACTCCGGCGCCATGATCCAGAACATCGTGGACCGGAGCAAGAAGATGGCCATCAAGGACTACCTGACCTCGGAGCGTAAGGGGCTGCGGCTGCAGCACCTGCTGGACGCGTGCGTGGACGAGTTCCGGGAGAACGAGGACCTGCCCAACACCACCAACCCCGACGACTGGGCGCGCATCTCCGGTAAGAAGGGCGAGCGGATCGTCTACATCCGCACCCTGATCACCGGCGGCAAGGGCGCCGAGTCGGGCCGGTCGATCGACACGATCACCAACACCGGGCAGTACCTGTAGCGGGCAGGGGCCCGTCGGTGGGCGGCACTCCGGTGGTGTCCGTGTGCACCGAACGTGCCCATGCCGGCTACCCTCGTGGGATAGGGCGGATCAGGGCGGTGTGATGACGACGCGACGGATCATGGGCACCGAGGTCGAGTACGGCATCTCGGTGCCGGGTCAACCCGGTGCCAACCCGATGGTCACCTCCTCGCAGGTGGTCAACGCCTACGGGGCTCGGCCGGAGCTGACCCGCGGCGGACGGGCCCGGTGGGACTACGAGGAAGAGTCGCCGCTGCGCGACGCGCGCGGGTTCACCTACTCCGGGGCGGCCTACGACCCGGCCGAGGCGCTGGCCGACGAGGACCTCGGGCTGGCCAACGTGATCCTGACCAACGGCGCCCGGCTGTACGTCGACCACGCCCACCCGGAGTACTCCACCCCCGAGGTGACCAACCCGCGGGACCTGGTGCGGTGGGACAAGGCCGGCGAGCGGGTGATGGCCGAGGCCGCCCGACGCGCGGCGAGCGTGCCCAACATCGACAACATCCAGCTCTACAAGAACAACACCGACAACAAGGGCGCCAGCTACGGCGCGCACGAGAACTATCTGATGCGCCGGCAGACCCCGTTCGCCGACATCGTCACGCACCTGACGCCGTTCTTCATCACCCGCCAGGTGATCTGCGGCGCCGGACGGGTCGGCATCGGCCAGGACGGTTCGCAGCCGGGTTTCCAGCTCTCGCAGCGTGCCGACTTCTTCGAGGTCGAGGTGGGGCTGGAGACCACCCTGAAGCGCCCCATCATCAACACCCGCGACGAGCCGCACGCCGACGCCGACAAGTACCGGCGCCTGCACGTGATCATCGGGGATGCGAACCTGTCGGAGATCTCCACCTTCCTCAAGGTCGGCTCCACCGCGCTGGTGCTGACGATGATCGAGGAGAAGGTGCTCACCGCCGACCTGGGCATCGCCGACCCGGTCACCGAGCTCAAGGCGATCAGCCACGACACGTCGCTGACGCACCTGGTGCGGCTGCGCGACGGGCGGCGGCTGACCGCGCTGGACCTGCAGTGGGCGTACTTCGAGCGCGCGTCGCAGTTCGTGGCCGAGCGCTACGGTTCCGACGTCGACGCGATCACCGCTGACGTGCTGGCACGCTGGGAGCAGGTGCTGACGCTGCTGGGCCGCGACCCGTCGCTGGCCGCCGACCAGCTGGACTGGGTGGCCAAGCTGCGGCTGCTGGAGGGCTACCGCGAACGCGAGCAGCTGGGCTGGTCGTCGCACAAGCTGCAGCTGGTCGACCTGCAGTACAGCGACGTGCGACCGGACAAGGGGCTGTACCACCGGCTGGTGTCGCGGGGGGCGATGCAGACGCTGCTGGACGACTCCGAGAGCCTCACGGCGATGTCCGAGCCCCCGGAGGACACCCGGGCGTACTTCCGGGGCCGGTGCCTGGCCCAGTACGCCTCGGAGGTGGTGGCGGCCAGCTGGGACTCGGTGATCTTCGACGTGGGGCGTGAGTCGCTGGTGCGGGTGCCGATGATGGAACCCGAGCGCGGCACCAAGGTGCACGTCGGCGAGCTGTTCGACCGGTGCCCCAGCGCCAAGGACCTGCTCGAGGTCCTCACTGGCGACTGACCGGAGGCGATCGTCCGACAGATACCCGTCGCGGCGGGGTAAGTTTGTGCCACCACGCGGTTCAACGCAGGACCCTGGTTGGAGGAGGGACTGGCATGGCTACTCGCGACACCGGAGGGCAGTCGCAGTCCGGCAAGGCACGCAGGGATGCCGAGGTCGAGGACACCGCGGCACCGGAGGTGGATCCGGCGGTCGCCGAGCGGGTGGAGGAGGTCTCCGAGGAGGTGGACGACCTTCTCGATGAGATCGACTCGGTGCTGGAGGAGAACGCCGAGGAGTTCATCAGGGGATACGTTCAGAAAGGCGGCGAATAGTCGCGAGTGCCCGGTGCAGCCAGATATGGTGCCGGGCGTCGCCGGTGATGCCCGCCTGTCCCGGGTCGGCGTCACCGGTGGAGACTGAGCGGTTAACCTGACCGAGCGGTGATCGAACAACCGAGGCGGCGACCGCGCCGTGGCGACGGCCGCACAGACGAACGAGAGGAACCACGTGGCTGCCGATCTTGACACCTCCCGGGGAATGCCGGCGATCTTCGCCAACACCGGCACGTCATCGTTCACGCAGTTCCTGGCCGTGGCCGCGCCCGACCTGCTGCCCGGGCGGCGTCCACTGCCACCGGGCGTGACCGCCGAACACGGCACTCACGCCACCACCATCGTCGCGCTGGCCTGCGACGGCGGGGTGGTCATGGCCGGTGACCGGCGCGCCACCATGGGCAACCTGATCGGCAGCCGGGACATCGAGAAGGTGCACAGCGCCGACCCGTACTCACTGGTCGGCACCGCCGGCACCGCCGGGGTGGCCATCGAGATGGTGCGGCTGTTCCAGGTGGAGCTGGAGCATTACGAGAAGATCGAGGGCGCGACGCTGTCGCTGGAGGGCAAGTCGAACCGGCTGGCGGCCATGATCCGAAACAACCTCGGCGCCGCGCTGCAGGGGCTGGCGGTAGTGCCGCTGTATGCCGGCTTCGACCTGGCCGCCACCGAGCCGGCCACCGCCGGGCGCATCTTCAGCTACGACGTCGCCGGCGGGCTGTACGAGGAGCGCTCCGGCTACGACGCGGTCGGCTCCGGTTCGCTGTTCGCCAGGTCGGCGCTCAAGAAGCGTTTCCGTACCGGGCTGCCGGTCGACGACGCGATCCGCCTGGCCGTCGAGGCGCTCTACGACGCCGCCGACGACGACACCGCCACCGGCGGGCCCGACCTGACTCGCAAGATCTATCCCGTGGTGATGACCGCGACCGCCGAGGGCACCCGGCGCCTGAGCGAGGAGCAGGCCGCTGCGGTGGCCGAGTCGGTGGTCGCCGCCCGCATGGAGAACCCTGGCGGCTGAGCACCGCCATCGCTGACCGCCTCGATCGAAGGAGAACCGAACCACCGTGGCCATGCAGTTCTACGCCTCGCCCGAGCAGATCATGCGCGACCGGGCGGAGTACGCGCGCAAGAACATCGCCCGCGGACGCAACGCTGTCGTGCTCACGTGCGCCGACGGGGTGCTGTTCGTCACCGAGAACGTGTCCACGGCGCTGCACAAGGTCAGCGAGATCTACGACCGCATCGGCTTCGCCGCGGTCGGGCGCTACAACGAGTTCGAGAACCTGCGCCGGGCCGGGGTGCGCATGGCCGACCTGAACGGCTTCAGCTACGACCGGCGCGATGTCACCGGCCGGATGCTCGCCAACGCGTACGCGCAGACGCTGGGGGCGATCTTCACCGACCAGACCAAGCCGTTCGAGGTGGAGATCTGCGTGGCCGAGGTGGGCACCACCCCGGCCGACGACGAGCTCTACAAGATCACCTACGACGGGACGGTGCACGACTTCCCGTCCGGGGTGCTGGCCATGGGCGGCAACGCCGACGCCATCGTGGAGAACATCGGCGCCGACCACCAGCCCGACGAGCCGTTGGCCACCGCGCTGCGCCTGGCGGTGCGGGGGCTGGGCAGCGTCGGCGGCGAGGGCGGCGCCCCGCGCACCCTGCCACCGAACCAGCTCGAGGTGGCGGTGCTCGACCGCGCCCGCACCGGGCGTACCTTCCGTCGCATCACGGGCGCGGCCCTGACCGCAATGCTGGAGCAGGCACCGGAGGCCGCGCAGGGCGGTTACTCATCGGGCAAGGGCGGCGACGCCGCCGATTCGGCCGCGAACGGTGACAACTCAAACACATAACTGGCCTGCTCGAGTGCGCCCGCGGCGCCCGGGACCGGTAATGTCGGTGGCATGGACCGGCGCATCTTCGGCCTCGAGACCGAGTACGGGGTCACCTGCACATACCGCGGACAGCGGCGGCTGAGCCCGGACGAGGTGGCCCGCTACCTGTTCCGCCGGGTGGTGTCGTGGGGACGTTCCAGCAACGTGTTCCTTCGCAACGGGGCGCGGCTGTACCTGGACGTCGGCTCGCACCCGGAGTACGCCACCCCCGAGTGCGACAACGTGCCCGACCTGGTCGCCCACGACCGCGCCGGGGAGCGGATCCTGGAAGGGCTGCTCATCGACGCCGAGAAGCGCCTGCACGACGAGGGCATCGCCGGCGAGATCTACCTGTTCAAGAACAACACCGACTCGGCCGGCAACTCCTACGGCTGCCACGAGAACTACCTGGTCTCCC
>SLSW01000146.1 GCA_007130245.1 Micromonosporaceae bacterium | reverse complement strand
GCATCCGGATCAGGGTGGACTTGCCGGATCCGGACAGGCCCATGACGACGAAGATCTCCCCCGGAGCGACGTCGAAGGTGGCGTCGATCACCGCGGCGGTGACGCCGAGCTTCTTCATCTCTTCCTGGGTTGCGCCTTCCTTCAGGCGTCGCACGGCCTCCTGGGACCGTCGACCGAAGACCTTGTACAACCCCTTAGCACGTAGGCCAGGCACGGTCACCTCTCGTTGGTCGGCCGGGGGACGCCCCGCAGGTCAGCGGGCACGCGGTCGAGGGCTCAGGCGCTGCCGCGCATGGGCCCCGGATCATCTGATCGGGCGGGGCGCCGCGCACGTCGTATATCGATGCGACACCATCTGGCGCGTGGGGCAAGCCTCTCGGACGCCACGGTTTAGCTTAACGGATTGTTGGCCGCATGCCGAAGGCAATCCCCGGCAAGGTGGACACGAAAGCGTAACAACCGATCTTTTCAATTCACACAATGGCTGCGATTCTCACGCATGTCGCAGCGGGCGGGCGCGCCAGAGCCACAGTAGGCCGAGCACCGGCAGGACAAGCGGGACGAAACCATATCCAATCCCGTAGTCTGACCAAACTGTCGCGCGGGGGAACGCTTCGGGCAGCAGCACACTGACGGTGCCGACCGCCAGCACGCCGACCAGCTCGATCGTGCAGCAGACCATCGCCAGCGTGTACGAGCCCGTGCCGGGCCGGGCCAGGCCGATCGCGGCCACCAGATAGATCGCCGCGGCCAGGGCGGACAACGCGTACGCGGTCGGGGCCTCCTCGAACCGGGTGGCGATCTGCCATCCCGCCCGCGCACCGGCGGCCAGGGCGAAGAACGCGTAGACCACCGCCAGCACCCGCCCCGGTCCGGAACCGGCGCGCCAGGGCGCCCGGGCCACCGACGGCTCAGCCATGCCACACCTGCTGCAGGCGCACCACCAGCACCGGCACCACCAGGCATCCCACCGCCATGATGGTGGATCCCCAGCGGGTGCGTTCAAACCAGCCGAGCAACGCCGCCAGCGGCGGAATCAGCACCACGGTAAGAAGATAACCCACGAAGGTGGCCAGATCCTGCGGGCCGTCGCCGGTGAAGATCCTGCTCAGTGCCACCACCAGCTGCACCACCAGCAGCGCCTCGACGACCCCGAGGCTGATGAGCTGTCCCAGTTGCGGTGGGCGGTCCAGCACGGCCATGAGGGCGCTGAACGCGGCCGCGAGCAGTGCCGCGATCGTGATCGCGATGACGAGCCCGTCCACCATGCCTGGCAGCCTAGGCCCTCGCGGTTCCGCTGGCGTTATCGGGAGCGCGCGGCGGTCTGCACTCGGCGCCAGACCTTCTTGTACGCCTCGAGTCCGTCCTCGTGCAGCGGCCCGACCGGTCCGGCAGCGATCGCCACCCGCTCCGGCACGGTGCCCCAGATGGGCACCTTCGCCTCTGTCCAGGCGGCCATCGTGTCCTGGTAGTCGCGGGTGAAGGTGCGCGCCGAGCAGATCACCAGCCCGGCCGGCGTGCCGTCCGGCACCATCGCGAGCACCGTCTCGACCCGAGGGGCTTCGATGCCGCCCACCCGGGTGGGTATCACCACCACGTCAGCGCGTTCGATGATCTTGCCGAGGAGGCGTTCGTTGGCCGGCGGGCTGTCGATGACCACGAGGTCGTCGTCGCCGAGTCGGTCCAGCGCCTTGGTGATCAGACGCTCGGTGGGCGCCTCCACCACGTCGATCTTCTCGAGCCGCTCGTCTGCGGAGTGCTCGACCCACTCGGCGGCGGCCGCCTGCGGATCGGCGTCGATGATGGTCACCGGGCGCCGGTGGGAGCCCAGCGCAGCGAGGTATACCGACGAGGTCGTCTTGCCGACCCCGCCCTTCACGGCAGCCACAACTACGATCATCCTTTTCACCGTACCGCCTCGCGGCGCCAACGGCGCCACGGCCGATCGGCCCCTGCCGCTACGGCCGATCGGTGGAGGTCTAATGTCGGATTGCTTCCAATAGCTACCTATACGGGGGAAAGACTGATCTCGGAAGTGCGGCTCCCAACGGTGGGGCGATCAGTGGGTGATGTCAGAACGGGTAGTTACGGTGAGGTGCGGACGACATCGACGAGGGGAGGCGGCGGTGGTCACGGTCGAGACCCCGCCGGGCGTGCTTCGCACGGTCGACGAGGCGTTGGAGCATGTGCACGCCATCTGTTTCAAGACCGGCCCTCCCCGGCGGATCGGCGCGGAGCTGGAGTGGATCATCCAGCACGCCGACGACCCGCACCGGGCCCTCGACATCCCGACCCTGCGCACCGCTCTCGGTGACCACGCCCCCCGCACCCTCGACCCCGACTCGCCGCAGCGTCCGTTGCGGCACGGCGGCCGCGTCACAGTCGAGCCCGGAGGCCAGGTGGAGGTCTCCACCCCGCCATACGTGTCGCTGACCGACCTTCACGCCGCCACCGAAGCCGACATTGCCCAGGTGAACGAGCTGCTCACTGCGTACGGCCTGCGTCTCGGGGCGTACGGGATCGACCCCCACCGCCCGCCCCGCCGGCTGCTGCACACCCCGCGCTACGACGCGATGGCCGCCGCTTTCGCGCGCCGCGGTTCCGCCGGCCAGGTGATGATGTGCGGCACCGCCGCCACCCAGATCTGTCTCGACGCCGGCGAGCCGCACCACGTCCCGGCCCGCTGGGCGGCGCTGCACGCGCTCGGGCCTCCGCTGCTGGCGCTGTTCGCCAACTCGCGCCGCCACTGCGGCAGCGACACCGGCTGGGCGTCGGCGCGGATGCGCGCGTGGCTCGCCATCGACCCGGCGCGCACCTGGCCGGTGGCCGGCGGGCCCGGCGCCGACCGGGACCCGGCCACCGCCTGGGCGGAGTATGCGCTGGCTGCGCCGCTGCTGTGCCTGCGCCGCGGGCACGGCAGGTCCTGGCACCCGCCACCGGAGGTGAGCTTCGCCGACTGGGTGGCGGGCGCGGTGAGCCCGCCGCCTACCATCGACGACCTCGACTATCACCTGGGCACGCTGTTCCCGCCGGTGCGACCCCGGGGGTACGTGGAGGTGCGCTACCTGGACACGCAGCCGGAGGGAGAGTGGATCGCCCCGGTCGCCGTACTGGCGGCGCTGCTGGCCGATGCGGCGACCACCGACACAGCCCGGGACCTGGCCGCACCCGTGGCCGACGCCTGGACCACCGCCGCCCAGCGGGGCCTGGCCGACCCGGCCATCCGACGGGTGGCCGCAGCGCTGGCCGAGCTTGCCTGCGGCGCGTTGGAACACACCGACCTGCCACCGGCCACCGCGCAGGCGGTGGCCGCGATCGTGAGCCGGCGCCTGGCCGGCGGACGGGAGTGAGTCATGGAGGCCCTACGGACCCGCATCGCCGGCGAACTGGAACGTGCCCGCGCCCGCACCGCGCAGCTGGCGGACGCGGTCGACGACACCGACCTGGTGCGCCAGCACTCGCCGATCATGTCGCCGCTGGTGTGGGACCTGGCGCACGTCGGCAACCAGGAGGAGCTGTGGCTGCTGCGCGACGTCGGCGGGCGCGAACCGGTGCGCTGTGACATCGACGAACTCTACGACGCGTTCCGGCATCCGCGCCGGGAGCGCCCGGCGCTGCCGCTGCTGAACCCCACCGAGGCGCGGGGGTACGTCGCCACCGTGCGGGACAAGGTGTTCGACGTGCTCGACCGGGTGCGACTCGACGGCGAGCCACTGGTGGACCAGGGGTTCGCGTTCGGCATGATCGCCCAGCACGAGCAGCAGCACGACGAGACCATGCTCGCCACCCACCAACTGCGCGCCGGCGAACCGGTGCTGGCCGCGCCCCGGCCGCCGGCGGCGCAGGTGCCCGTCGGCGGTGAAGTGGTCGTGCCGGGTGGACCGTTCACCATGGGCACCTCCACTGAGCCCTGGGCGCTGGACAACGAGCGGCCCGCCCACCGGGTGCACCTGCCGGCGTTCGCGATCGACGCGGCACCGGTGACTAATGCGCAGTACGCCGAGTTCATCGACGCCGGCGGCTATGACGACCCGCGCTGGTGGACCGAGCAGGGCTGGCGGCACCGCGTCGAGGCCGGCCTGGTCGCGCCGATGCACTGGCAACGCGACGGTGACCGGTGGGTCTACACCCGCTTCGGCCGCACCAGCCCGGTGGCGCCCGACGAGCCGGTGGTGCACGTGTGCTTCCACGAGGCTCAGGCCTACGCCGCGTGGGCCGGAAAGCGGTTGCCCACCGAGGCGGAGTGGGAGAAGGCGGCCCGGTTCGACCCGGCCGCCGGGCGCTCGCGCCGCTATCCGTGGGGCGACGAGGACCCCACCGAGGCGCACGCCAACCTCGGCCAGCGGCACCTGAGCCCGGCGCCGGTGGGCGCCTACCCGGCCGGGGCCTCCCCGCTGGGCGTCCACCAGCTGATCGGCGACGTGTGGGAGTGGCTGGACACCGACTTCCACGGCTATCCCGGGTTCGTGGCTTTCCCGTACCGGGAATACTCCGAGGTCTTCTTCGGGTCGACGTACAAGATGCTGCGCGGCGGTTCGTTCGGCACCGACCCGGTGGCCTGCCGCGGCACCTTCCGCAACTGGGACCTGCCGATCCGGCGGCAGATCTTCTCCGGATTCCGGTGCGCGCGCGACCTGTCCGCCGACGAGATCGGCTGACGCCCGCATGTGCCGACATCTGGCCTACCTGGGCCCGCCGGTGCCGCTGTCCCGGCTGCTGCTGGAGGCGCCGCACGCGCTGGTGCACCAGGCGGCCGCACCGCGGGACATGCGCGGCGGCGGGACCGTCAACGCCGACGGGTTCGGGGTGGGCTGGTTTCCCGAGCCGGTCGGGGTGCCGTTGCGCTACCGGCGCGACCGCCCCCTGTGGGCCGACGCGCAGCTGCCGCCGTGGGCGGCAGCCACCACCGCGCCGGCGCTGCTGGCCGCGGTGCGGTCGGCGACCCCGGGGATGCCGCTGCTGGAGACCGCCTGTGCCCCGTTTGCCGGCGACGGAGCACTGTTCAGCCTCAACGGCCGCATTGCCGGGTGGCCGGACTCGGTGGCCGGGCTTGCCGGGCGGCTGCCGGTGACCGAGCTGCTGACGATGGAGGCGCCGACCGACTCGGTGCTGCTGTGGGCGCTGGTGCGCCAGCGGCTGGCCGGCGGGGCCGAGCCTGCCGAGGCGGTGGCCGCGACCGTGACCGAGGTCGCCGCGACCGCCCCAGGTTCCCGGTTGAACCTGCTGCTGACCGACGGGAACACGATCGTGGCCAGCGCCGTTACCCACGCGTTGTCGGTGTGGACCGGCGGCGACTCGGTGGTGGTCAGCTCCGAACCGCTCGACGACGACCCGGCGTGGCGACCGGTGCCCGACGGGTCGCTGGTGGTGGCCACGCCCACGGCGGTGAAGATCTCACCGCTGCCCGAGGAGGGGACACCGTGATGGACGAGCTGGAGATCCAGCTGGACGAGCACGACTACACGGACCTGCTGCGTGCCGACGCACGCGCGGGCCTGTCGGCCACGCCGAAGTGGCTGCCGCCGAAGTGGTTCTACGATGCGCGGGGCAGTGAGCTGTTCGAGCAGATCACCCGGTTGCCGGAGTACTACCCGACCCGTGCGGAACGGCAGATCCTGGCCGCCCGGGCGGGGGAGGTGGCGGCGACCACCAGCGCGCGGACGCTGGTGGAGCTCGGCTCGGGCTCGTCGGAGAAGACCCGGTTGCTGCTGGACGCGTTGCGCGACGCCGGGACGCTGGCGACGTTCGTGCCGCTGGACGTGTCCGACACCGCGCTGGCCGAGGCCGCCGGGGCGATCGCCGGTGACTACCCGGGGCTGCGGGTGCGCGGGGTGGTGGGGGACTTCACCCGCCACCTGAAGCTGCTGCCGGCCGACGGCGCGCGCCTGGTGGCCTTCCTCGGCGGCACCATCGGCAACCTGCTGCCGGCCGACCGTGCCCGGTTCCTGTCCGAGCTGCGCGACTCGCTGGAGCCGGGGGAGTGGCTGCTGCTCGGCGCCGGCCTGGTCACCGACCCGGACGTGCTGGTGCCCGCCTACGACGACGCGGCCGGGGTGACCGCCGAGTTCAACCGCAACGTGCTGCACGTGCTCAACCGCGAGCTCGGCGCGGACTTCGACGCGTCGGCGTTCGACCATGTCGCGGTGTGGGACGAGGAGCAGGAGTGGATCGAGATGCGGCTGCGGGCGGGGCGCGCGATGACCGTGCACCTGCCGGCGCTGGATTTGACGGTTGAGTTCGCCGCCGGGGAGGAGCTGCGCACCGAGGTGTCGGCGAAGTTCCGCCGCGAGAGCCTGACCCGCGAGCTGGCCGGGGCCGGGTTCGACGTACGCCGGTTCTGGACCGACCCGGACGCCCGCTACAGCCTCACCCTCGCCTCCTCGCGTTGATCATGGACTTTTGTCGGCGTGTCGTCCGGCGTGTCGTGTGAGTACTCCATGATCAATCGAG
>SLSW01000317.1 GCA_007130245.1 Micromonosporaceae bacterium | reverse complement strand
TCGTCCTGCTCGCTCTACGGCGCCGGCCCGGACGACAAGCCGCTGGACGAGGACGCTCCGTTCGCGCCGGTCACCCCGTACGGGGAGTCGAAGGTACGCGCGGAGGCCGACCTCGGCGCCCTCGCCGCTGACACCTTCTGCCCGGTGTTCCTGCGTAACGCCACCGCCTATGGCTACTCGCCCCGGCTGCGGGGCGACCTGGTGGTCAACGATCTGGTCGGGCACGCCCTGCTGACCGGTGAGGTCACGTTGCGGTCGCACGGGATGGCCTGGCGGCCCCTGGTGCATGTCGAGGACATCGGTGCGGCGTTTCTGGCGCTGCTCGACGCTCCGGCCGACCGGGTCCGCGACCGCGCCTTCAACGTCGGCCTGACCAGCGAGAACTTCCTCATCCGCACGGTCGCGGAGATGGTCGCCGAGGTGGTGCCGGACAGCACCGTCGCCGTCGCGGCCGGCTCCGGTGCCGACACCCGCAACTACCAGGTGTCCTGCGAGCGGATCGCCACCGAGGTGCCCGGGTTCCGCCCGCGCTGGACCCTGCGTAAGGGCATCGAGCAACTCGTGGAGGCGTACCGGCGGTACGGCCTGACCATCGACGACCTGATGGGGGAACGCCACCAGCGCCTGCTGCGGATCCGGGCGCTGCAGCGCGCCGGCCGGCTCGACGGGGACCTGCGCTGGGTGAAGCCGGAGGCGGCCGATGACTGACCGGGGCGGCAGCCGCGGCTGCGATGCCTGCGGTGACGGTGAGCTGGTGGTCTTCGCCGACCTGGGCGAGATCCCGGTGCTGTGTGGCGTGCACTGGGCCGGACAGGACGAGGCGCTCGCCGCTCCGGTTGGCCGGATGGTGCTGGCCTACTGCCGGGCGTGCGCCTACGTGCGCAACATCGCCTTCGACCCGGCGCTGATGGTCTACGACACCGCCATGGACACGAACCTGCACCACTCGCCGGCGTTTCAGGAGTTCTCCCGGGAGCTGGTCGCCCATCTGGCCGACCGGTTCGCCCTCGCCGGCCGCCATGTGATCGACATCGGTTGCGGGCAGGGGGAGTTTCTGCGCGAGTTGTGCGAGCACGCCGGATGCACCGGCCGGGGCTGGGATGCGATGTACGCCGGGCGCACCGGACCGGACCCGTCCGGCGCCGTGTTCCACACCGGGTTCGCGCCCCGCGGTCCCGGGTTGGGACACTTCGACGCGTTCACCTCCCGTCACTGGTTCGAACATCTGGATGATCCGTACGAGTTCCTCGTCGACCTGCGGGAGCAGGCAGACGGACGCCACGTGCGCGGGTACGTGGAGGTGCCGGACGCCTGCTACGACCTGGCCACGGCAGGCTGGGAAGTGATCTACCCCCACGTGTCCTACTTCGACGCGTACTCGTTGTGCCGCATCGTCGCCCGCGCCGGCTGGCGGGTGGAGGCGACCGGGACCTACTTCTCCGGCATGTTCCGGTGGATCGAGATCTCCGCGAACGGGCCGACGCCCGCGGACCGGCCGCGGCTGCCGGGGCGCGCGGCGCGCGACGCCCAGCTGGCGGCGATCGAGAGCTTCGCCGTCCGGCACGCCAAGGAGCGCGAGCAGTGGCGCGGGATGATCGGCGACCTGGCCACCAACGGTGCCCGGCCGGTGCTGTGGGGTGCCGGCTCCCGCAGCGTGCAGTTCCTCGCCGCCGCCGACCCGGAACGCCGACTGACGGCGGTGGTGGACATGAACCCGCGCAAGTGGGGACGCTACCTGCCGGGGGCCGGCCACCGGGTGGATCCGCCCGCCAGCCTGGCCTGGGTCCAGCCCGACGCCGTGATCATCACGAACCCGGCCTACCGTGGCGAGATCGGCCGGTCCCTGGCCGAACTGGGGGTCAGCGCCGAGCTGCTGGTCGCCTGACGCCCTCAGCGGTGCAGGCGGGCACCGCTGCTGCGTACCTGCCGGGCGGGGTGGGTGAACCGCCACATCGCGCCCGCGGCGCCGGTCAGGATCGACAGCACCAGGGTGTGGGTGGTGAAGGCCATTGCGTCGAAGAAGGCCGCCACCACCATCGCCATGACCTGGGTGGCGATCAGGCACGCGCACAGGTGCCGGTCCTCGGCGCGGCTCGCCCGACGGTAGGCGACGGCTGCCAGCGACATGGCGGTCACGTGCCAGGCGGCGTACGCGGCGGTGCCGACCACTCCCACGGTGATCAGGTGGATCAGCCAGTCGTTGTCGATGACCCGGTAGAGCGTCGGGATGAAAGTGCCGGGACCGCGCCCCAGCAGTGGGCGCTGTGAGATGTAGCCGAAGGCGGGGTCATAGTCCTCGGTACGCCCGTGGATGCTCGGATCGTCCGGCGCATAGATGAAAATCGCCCGGATCGTGCCCATCAGGCCCGGGCGTAGCACGACCAACGCGGCGAGCAACCCCATCGAGGCCACCAGCACCGTGTAGCGGATGCGCCAGCCCCAGCACCAGCCCAGCACGAGTAGACCCACGGCGAGCCCGACCATGCCCGTGCGGGACAGGGTGACCGGGACGGCCGCGGCCAGCAGGACCGTGCCACCGAGTGCGGCCAGCCGGCCCAGCGGCGTCTGACTGAACCGTACGGCGTGGATGCCGAACGGCACCAGCATCGCCATCACGGTGCTGAACTCGATGTAGTGCAGGGTGGTGCTCGCGACCTGGAACAGTCCGGCCCCGCGTGCCCGGAATTCGATCGCGTCTCGCCGGTCGACCAGCCCGGGCAGCCGGATATGTTCCACGATGGTGAGCTCCAGAGCGAACTGGAGGTGCCCGAGCAGAGCCATGGCCGTGCCCAGTCCGACCAGTGCGCGAAGCAGGGTGTCCAGCCGGGATCGGGTGGCGACCCCGTCGGCGCACACCAGCGCTACCCCGACGTACACCACGGACATGATCACCGCCCGGTCCGCCGCGTTCGCCTCCAGGGTGGGAAGTCCGCGCAGCACCCCCGACACGTACGCGAGCAGCATCGCCGTCAGGTAGGCGGCGGCCGCCCAGCGCAGTGGCTGTGGCCCATGCACCGCCAGTTGCGGATGCAGGCGGGTGGCCAACCAGCCGATCGCCAGGATCACCCCGAAGGCCGTCGCCGGGCGCCCGATGCCGGTCAGCCCGGGAACCACCAGGTGCGCCGGTATCAGCATCCCCAGAGCCGCGGCCACGCACAGCGCGGACGCCGCATCGAGCAGGTGCCAGCGGCGCCGGGAGAGGTACGTCCGTGGTCCTACCAGCGATGGGTCGAGGTCGAGCGGATGAGCCCGCGCCACCGTCAACGGTGCCGCTTCCGTGCCGCCGCCGTGGGGTCGCTGGAGGTCCGGCCGGCCCCGTGCGGCCGGGTCGCCGTCGCGTCCGAGACCTTCGAGGTCGGAGCGGGAGCCCAACCGTTGCCCGTGGGGTACGCCCCGTTGGGTAGCCTGGCGACCTTCACGGCGGCGGTCGCGGACGACCGCGGCTCAATCGCGTGGACCGACTGTTCCCGTCGACGCTGGCGCAACCGGGCGATCGCGTCGAATGCGGTCACCACCGCGATCGTGAGGATCCCGCCGGCCCCGAGGGCGGCCACCAGGGCGCGTCGGAGGCCGGACGCGGACGTGTCCACCGACTCACCGCTGTCATAACGCACGGTCCGGATCTGCTCCCGCGCCGGCACCGCGTACTCCTCCTGGCGGATCCGTACCTCGTCATCGACCACCGCCTGCAGTCGGTGCAGGGTGTCCACGGCCTGTTCGGCGGTGGGAGCCACCACCGCGATCGAGACCACCGGAAGGCGGCCGCTGACCTCCACGCTCCACTCACCGTGGTAGCCCTGCTCCTGCAGGTCCTCCTGCAGGCGCTTGGCCTCCAGGCGGATCTGGGCCGCGTGCGCGAGGGCCTCCTCGTTCCACGGGCTGACCCGCAGCATCTCGCCGGCCTCAGCGACCCGCTGGACCTCCGGCGGGATCACCGCGACATGGCCACTGGCCTCGTAGTCCGGGCCGGTAGTCGTGGTGATCCAGAAGGTGGCGACGATCGTGGCAAGCACCATCGGCGCGGTGAGGTACCAGCGACGAAACATCACCTTGGTCAGGTCCCACAGGTCCATGGCTGCCTTTCGCCCACGACGGGTCCGTGCTCACGGTAGATAGCTTATTAGAAGTAAAGCCGCCTTCATACTAATCTTCTGGTATACATCCGAGTTAGCACCATTTAGTCAGGTTTCGACCTTGCCCGCGGGAGGTTGGGGCACGGCAGATCCGGATGCGGATCCGACAGGGGGCGTTCATGGCAGGGCAGCAGAGCATGGCGCGTTGCCGGTTGTGCGGCGAGGCGCTGACCGAGACATTCGTGGATCTCGGGATGTCGCCGCTGTGCGAGAGCTACCTGCGTGCCGACCAGCTCGATGCGCCCGAGACGTTCTACCCACTGCACGTACGGATCTGCCCGGCCTGCCTGCTGGTGCAACTGCCGGCCTATCTGCCCGGCGAGGCGATCTTCTCCGACTACGCCTACTTCTCGTCCTACTCCGACTCGTGGGTCGCGCACGCCCGTCGGTACGCCGAGAACATGGCCGGGCGGCTCGGCCTCGGGCCGGACAGCCTGGTCACCGAGGTGGCGAGCAACGACGGCTACCTGCTGCAGCACTTCGCCGCGGCCGGGGTGCCCGTGCTCGGGATCGAGCCGGCGGCCAACGTCGCCGAGGTCGCCCGCGGCCGAGGAATCCGCACCGAGACCTGCTTCCTCGGCGCGGAGACCGGCGCGGAGCTGTCCGACCGGTTCGGGCGCGCCGACCTCGTCGTCGGCAACAACGTCTTCGCGCACGTGCCGGACCTGGTCGGGTTCACCGCCGGCCTGGCCGCCCTGGTCAAGCCCGATGGGCTGATCACGCTGGAGTTCCCGCACCTGCTGCGGCTCATCCAGGGCCGGCAGTACGACACCATTTACCACGAGCATTACCAGTACCTGTCGCTGCTGACCGCCTCCCGGGCGCTGGCCACCGCCGGGCTGGTCGTGGTGGACGTCGAGGAGCTGCCGACCCACGGCGGGTCGCTGCGGGTGCACGCGCGGCACGCCGACGCGGCGGGCGAACCCGCGGCCGCGGTCAAGGCGGTGCTGGCGGTCGAGGCCGAGGCCGGCCTGGACACCCTCGAGGGTCACCAGGGCTTCGCCTCCCAGGTGCACACCGTCAAGCGCGATCTGCTCGGTTTCCTGCTGGACGCGCGCGCCCGCGGATCGACCGTGGTGGGGTACGGCGCGCCGGGCAAGGGCAACACGCTGCTGAACCACTGCGGGATCCGCACCGACCTGCTGGCGTGGCCGGTCGACCGCAGCCCGCACAAGCAGCAGATGTTCCTGCCGGGGACCCACATACCGGTCCACGAACCCGCGCGGATCGCCGCGACCCGACCCGACTACGTCCTGGTGCTGCCGTGGAACCTGCGCACCGAGATCAGCGCACAGCTGTCGTACGTGGCGGACTGGGGCGGTCGCCTGGTGTTCCCGATCCCGACCCTGGAGGTGATCGCGCCGTGAAGGTGGTGCTGTTCTGTGGTGGCCACGGCATGCGGATGCGGGAGGGCACCGGCTCGGTGCCCAAGCCGATGGTGATGATCGGGGACCGGCCACTGCTCTGGCATGTCATGCGTTACTACGCCCACTTCGGCCACACCGAGTTCGTCCTTTGCCTCGGATACGGTGCCTCGGCGGTCAAGGAGTTCTTCCTGCGCTACGACGAGACCCTGTCCAACGACTTCACGCTGTCGGCCGGTGGGCAGGACCTGCAGCTGCACTCGACCGACATCACCGACTGGAAGATCACCTTTATCGACACCGGGCTGCACGCCACCATTGGTGAACGGCTGCTGCGGGTCCGCCCGCACGTCGAGGACGAACCGATGTTCCTGGCCAACTACGCCGACACGCTCACCGACGCGCCGCTGGCGGACATGATCGAGAAGTTCCGCGCGGATGAGGGTGCGTCGGTGAGCCTGCTGGCGGTGCCGCCGTTCTCCACCCACCACATCCTCGACTTCGACGAGACCGGGCGGGTGCACCGGGTGCGCCAGGCGCACGAGGCGATGCAGTGGGAGAACGGCGGCTACTTCGTGATGCGCCCGTCCGTGTTCGACGCGTTGCGCGAGGGCGAGGACATGGTGCCGCACGCGTTCGACCGGTTGCTCTCGCAGGACGCCCTGATGGCGTACCCGCTGCAAGGTTTCTGGCGGGCCGCGGACACGTTCAAGGACCGGGTGGAGCTGGAGGAGATGTACGAGCGGGGACGGTGCCCGTGGATGCTGTGGGACCCCCAGCGCCGGCCCCCCGAAGTGTCCGCCCCGGCCGACGCGGCGGTGGGGTGATGATCACACTCAACCTGCCCGCGGTGCGGACTCTGGTCACACTCTCCGCCCACCCCGACGACGTGGAGATCGCGGCCGGCGCCACCATGCTGGCGCTCGCCGACACCAACCCGGGCCTGCGGGTCCACTACGTGCTCTTCACCGGTGCGCCGCAGCGGCGGGCGGAGGC
>SLSW01000201.1 GCA_007130245.1 Micromonosporaceae bacterium | reverse complement strand
CGCCGAACCATGTACGCCTCGGCGACGGGTACGCGGCCACGTTCGCGGTGTGCGGCTACCCGGCCGCGGTCGGCCCGGCGTGGCTGGACCCGCTGCTGTCCTACCCCGGCCGGGTCAACGTCGCGCTGCACGTCGACCCCGTACCCGGGGTGATCGCCGCCGGGATGCTCAAGAAGCAGCGTGCCCGGCTGGAGTCCACCCGCCGCCTGGACGCCGAAGGCGGCAAGCTCGGCGACCCGGCCGTCGACGCCGCCGCCACCGACGCCGCCGACCTCGCCGAACGCGTCGCCCGCGGCGCCGCAAAACTGTTCCGCACCGGCATCTACCTCACCGTGCACGCCCGCACCCTCGACGAACTGGCCGACGCCTGCGCCGGTGTCCGGTCAGCGGCTGCCAGCGTGTTGTTGGACCTGCAACCGGCCACGTTCCGCCACCACCTCGGCTACACCACCACCCTGCCGATCGGCGTCGATGCGCTGGGCATGACCCGGATACTCGACACCGACGCGCTCGCGGCCGCGTTCCCGCTCGCCGGAGCGGACCTGCCCGCCCCCGCGCCCGGACAGGTTCCGGGTGCGGATGCGGTGCTGTACGGGGTGAACACCACCTCGGCCGGGGTGCTGCTGTGGAACCGGTGGGCACAGGACAACCACAACTCCGTGGTGCTGGCCCGCTCCGGCGCAGGCAAGTCCTACTTCGTCAAACTCGAAGTCCTCCGCTCCCTCTACCAGGGAGTGCAGGTCGCGGTCATCGACCCCGAAGACGAATACACCGCACTGGCCGAGCATGTCGGCGGCACGGTCATCGCCCTCGGCCAACCCGACGTGAAGATCAACCCGTTCGATCTGCCCGCCGACCGTCGCCCGGACACCCTGACCCGCCGCGGCCTCACCCTGCACACCATGATCGCGGTCATGCTCGGCACCGGCCCCGACGCCGGGCTCAACCCCGGCGAGCAGGCAGCACTCGACCGGGCCATCACCGCCACCTACCACCGAGCCGGCATCACCACCGACCCCGCCACCTGGCACCGCCCCGCCCCGCTGCTCCGCGACCTGGCAACGACACTGGCCAACGACGGGGATGAGCAGGCCAGGCAGCTCGCCGCCCGGCTCACCCCCTGGGTGTCCGGGGCGTACTCGACCCTGTTCGATGCCCCCACCAGCACTCCACCGGCCGGGCATCTGGTGGTGTGGTCGCTTCGGCACCTGCCCGACGAGCTGCGCACCATCGGCACGCTGTTGGCTCTGGACGCGATTTGGCGCGACATCGACACCCCGGCCGACCCGAACTCGCCCCGACGCCGGCTGGTGGTCGTGGACGAGGCGTGGCTGCTGATGCGCGACGGGCACGGCGCACGGTTCCTGTTCCGCATGGCCAAAGCCGCTCGCAAACGCGCCGCCGGCCTGACCGTGGTCACCCAGGACGCCGCAGACGTGCTCGGCAGCGACCTCGGCCTGGCCGTGGTCGCGAATGCCTCCACGCAGGTGTTGATGCGACAGGCCCCGCAGTCCATCGACGCGGTCACCGAAGCGTTCCGCCTGACTGCCGGCGAAGCCCGGCTGCTGCTGTCAGCCGGCAAAGGCGAGGGACTGCTGGTCGCGGGGCGGTCGCGGGTGCCGTTCCGCGCCGTGGCCTCGCCCAGCGAGCACGACCTGTGCATCACCGGCATTGGAGCCGACCAATGAACCTGGCAGACGTCTGGACCTGGGTGGCCGCGCGGCCGTGGCTCGCCATTGTCGCCGCCGGCCTGTTGGTCACGCTGGTGATCGGCCGGGATCAGCTGGCCGCCTGGCGGCACCGCCGCCACGCCACCGGCGCCCGCTGGGTCACCATCGCCGCCCCACCCGAAGTCGAACCCGCCGCAGCGGCCACGCTGTGGATGGCCATGACCGGCGTCCTCACGCCCTCCCGCAGGCGCCGGCTGCTGTACGGCCTCCCGCATGTGTGCTGGGAGTACACCTGGACCGGACGCACCCTGACCATCCGCATGTGGGTGCCCGGCACCATCCCACCCGGTGCCGCCGAAGCCGCCGTCCGCGCCGCCTGGCCCGGCAGCACCGTGGTCACCACCGACGCCGCCCCACCCATCCCCGACGACGTGACCGCCGCGGCTGGGGGTGCGCTGTGGCCGCAGCAGCCCGACACCATCCCGCTACGCGCCGACCACGACACCGACCCGCTACGCGCGCTGCTAGCCGCCGGAGCCGCCGTACGCCACCGTGAGCATGCCTGCGTGCAGATCCTCGCCCGACCCGCCCCCGCCCGCCACGTACAACAGGCCCGCCGCGCCGGCACCCGCACCAGCACGGCTGGCGGCACGGACTGGGTGGGGCGTACCGCTAGCGGGCTCGCCCAAGCCGCTGCTACACCCGTGCTGTGGCTGGCCGAAGTGTTTTTGCCCGGACCGTCCCGCAGCCGCCACATCATGACCACCTCGGCGGTGCCGGTGGTGCGCGACCCGATCGCGGACGCCGCCCGCCGTACCGTGGTCGACAAGGCGGTGCGGGTGCCGCACTACGAGGTCGCCATCCGCTACGCCACCGCCACCACCACCCCTGCCCGCGACCGGCAGCGCCGCCGCCAACTGCAGGACCGGCTGGGCGGGCTGGCGCACAGCATCGCCTCAGCCGCCGCCGTCTACACCGGCCCCAACCGGCTACACCGCCTCCACATGAACCACGCCGTCGCCGTGCTCGCCGGGCGGCGCATGCGCCGCGGGTTCCTCACCACCGTGCCCGAGTTGGCGGCGCTGGCCGCCCTGCCGCAGGACCTGGCCGTCCCCGGGCTGGACCGGGCCCGCGCCAAAGCCATGCCCGCACCGGTCGGCGTACCCTCCGGCGGCCGGTCCGTGAAGGTGCTCGGGCGGGCGCAGGTCGGCGGACACTCTGTCGGCCTACACGTGGCAGACGCCCGGCAGCATGTGCACCTGGTCGGCAAAACCGGCGTCGGCAAAAGCACCCTGCTGCTGCACATGATCCTGTCCGACGTGCACGCCGGCCGCGGCGCGGTGGTCATTGACCCCCGCGGCGATTTGATCCTCGACATCCTTGACCGGCTCCCCGCCACCTATGCGAACCGGCTCGTGCTGATTGATCCGGACCAGCCCAACCCCGCCTGCTTCAACCCGCTGGACGACAACACCGACCCCCACCTGGCCGTGGACAACCTCGTCGGCGTCTTCGCCAAAATCTTCCAACGCCACTGGGGACCCCGCATCGACGACACCCTCCGCGTCGCGTGCCTGACGTTGATGCGGCACGCCAAACCCACCCTGTCGCTGATCCCGCCGCTGCTGAATGACCGCACCTTCCGCGCCCGGTTCACCCACGGCCTGTCCGACCCCGAAGGCCTCGGCGGCTACTGGAACTGGTACGACCAGATGAACGACGGCCTCCGCGCCCAGGTCATCGGGCCGGTGCTGGCCCGGCTGCGGGCGTTCCTGCTGCGCGATTTCGTCAAAGACGTCATCGGCACCGCCCACTCCTCCTTCCACATGCCCGATGTCCTCGATGGTGGGCTGCTGCTGTGCCGCCTACCCAAAGGCATCCTCGGGGAGGAGACCGCCCGCATCCTCGGCTCCCTGATCGTGGCCCGCACCTGGCAGGCCGCCATCGCCCGCGCCGCAACACCAGAGACCCAGCGCCGCGACGCGACGTTGTACGTCGACGAGGCGCACAATTTTCTGACGCTGCCCGGCAGCGTCGAAGACATGCTCGCCGAAGCGCGTGGCTTCCGTCTAGGCATGGTCCTCGCCCACCAGAACCTCGCCCAACTGCCCCGAGACACCCAGGCCGCGATCTCCGCCAACGCCAGGTCGAAGATCTGCTTCAACGTCGACCCCGCCGACGCCCGTGAGCTGTCCCGCCACATGCGCCCAGAGCTGGACGAGCACGACCTGGCCCACCTCGACGTGCACACCGCCGCCGCCCGCCTGCTGGTCGGCAACCGCGAGCTGCCCGCGTTCACCTTCACCACCAACCCACCACCGCAACTGGTCGGCGAAACCACCGCCGTCCGGCAGGCCTGCGCCGCCGCCCACACCCGACCGGCCGCCGAACCGGCTATGCATCAGGTCGCCCGCCGCGCGATGGAACGCCGCACCAGCGGATCGTCCGGTACGGGCCGGTGATCCTCGCCTGCCGGCTCGTATCCGTGCTCGGGCTCCTCCTCGTCTGACACAGCACCCAGCCGAGGCCCCACCCGAGCACCTCTGACAGGTCCTGTCAGGCACCTGGCCAGCGGAAACCATCCGACCAACTCAAGATCAGACTGTCCAGACTCCCTACCGGGAGTCCTCCCCAGAGGGGTGATGACCAATGCCAACGACCACAACTACCCTCGCTCGGCAACTGCTCGGGATCTACCCCAGGATCACCGACCGCGACCGGCGTCTGCTGGCTCTGCTGCACGCTCACCGGGTGCTCACCACCGACCAGATCCACCGGCTGGCGTTCACCGCCGTACGCACCTGCCAGATCCGCCTCGCCCAACTGCGCGACCTCGGTCTGCTCGAACGGTTCCGCTTCGCTCACCCCGGCGGCGGCAGCCAACCCTGGCACTGGACCCTCGGCCTGGCCGGCGCCCGCTTTCAAGCCGCCGCCACCAACCAGCCCCCACCCACCGAACGCGCCTGGCGCGAGCAGCTCCTCCGCCTGTCCGCCTCCCAGCACCTGCCCCACCAGGTGATGGTCAACGAGTTCTTCGTCCGCCTGCACCACCACACCCGCCACCACCCCGACACGGCGCTGCAACGGTGGTGGTCCGAACACGAGACCGCCACCCGGTTCCTCGGCATCCACCCCGACGGCCACGGCATCTGGAGCAGTGGCGACCGGGCCGTCGGGTTCCACCTCGAATGCGACCGCGGCACCGAACCACTACCGCGTCTCGCCGACAAGCTGCCCGTGTACGAGCGGCTCACCCAGGCCGGCGGACCCAACTACCCGATCCTGTTCTGGCTACCCAGCCCGACGCGGGAGGCGAACCTGCAGGACCTGCTCCGCCGGCAGCCGCCCGAGGTCCCGGTTGCGACCGCCACCCACCGCGACCATCCCGCCCGACCCGTCTGGCTCCCCGTCCACGGCTGGCAACGCATCCACCTCGCCGACCTACCTTCCGACCACGGCCAGCCCACCGCTGCCAATCCCAACTGGCGCAATGGCAACCTCGATCTAATTAGTCCATCCTCGACAGTCAGCCATTACGGCTGAAGCGCGGGCCCGGAGAGGTCCATGGTCGGGTACCGGATCTGCCGAGAAGAGGACGTCCTGTCGGGGCTACCCTTCCTTCGCTTGGCGTGAGCGCTAGATCTCCAGCCGCAGTCCGGCCCATCGGTCGAGCCATCCCTTGGCCTCCACGCGGCGCTGTACCTTCGCGCGGCCCGCTGCGTTGTTGAAGGCTGGAGAGGGGCGGATAACCATTCCCACAAGGTCAGCCAGACCATGGCAGGACACCAGGCGAACAGAGTCACCCCGCAGAGTAACCGCGACGCACGTTGCCGTTTCGGGCCAGCGCGATATCGCGTCCAAGGCGGACATGTAGGGTTCATCGCCATTGCGCAGATGCATCCGTGCTTGATTACGAATCTCCCACGGCACCCCAGGCAGGGCCACCATGGCTTGGGCTTCGGCGCGTGCGTCCTCGCGTGGGTCCAGCTTCTCAGGGTCGAAGTAGGCGACATCCACGTCGCGCTCCGGCGAGACCGGGAGGTTGCTGATCGCGTCCCAGACGCGGTTGCGTACGAAGCCGGCACCGATCCACCAGTCCGGTAATCCAAGGTCGGCCGCAGCCCGAAGGACTCTCATCGCTCCCGGATCTGACTCGATTACGCCCACAACGTCCTGCGCGCTCATGACCACCCCAGGGACCCTAGACCAGCGGACGTACGCACCGCTTGCGAGGCGGGGGCTGAGGGCAGAGCGAAGTCTGTCACCGATGCGCTTCGGCGCGATCACCACCGCAGACATCCGCTCATGCCGCAGGTCGGGCGTTACTCAGGCTGACGGAGGTCGTGGGGTGTTGGACTTCCGGCTCTCGCCCGAATCGGGATGCTTGCGCGCCGGCTATCGTGGCGGGCGTGGATCGGACAGCTGCAGTTGACGGGTTCCGGCTCGCGTACGAGCGGACCGGCGCTGGTCCGGCTGTGGTGTTGTTGCATGGATGGCCGGGCGACCGATCTGACTACCGTGGCGTTGTCGCGCTTCTGCCGACTGTCGATGTCGTGGTGCCCGACCTGCGCGGCTTCGGCGGGTCCGACAAGCACGAGGAGGACCCGACAACGCAGTACAGCGCCAACGCCCAGGCGCGCAGCATCATCGGGTTGATCGAGGAACTGCAGCTGGACAGGCCGGTGGTTGGCGGGTATGACATCGGCAGCCTGGTTGCACAGGCCGTGGCTCGGCAGCGCCCGGATCTCGTCCGGGCGCTGGTACTCGCGCCGCCGCTGCCGGGCATCGGCGAGCGGATACTGACCGCGCCGGCGCAGCAGGAGTTCTGGTACCTGCCCTTTCACCGGCTCCCGCTCGTCGACGCAATCATCGACGGACGGCCCGAGGCGATGCGCAGCTACCTGCGTCACTTCTTGACGCACTGGTCCGGGCCTGACTTCGTGGTCACCGACGACCACATTGACCACCTCGTCGCGGTCTCCGCCGAGCCGGGCGCGTTCAGCGTGTCCATCAGCCACCACCGAGTCGGCGCCGGCGGGCTGGAGCGGGTGGTGGCCGAACCGGTGCCGCACCCGGCGGAACGGATCGCCGTGCCGATCACGGTGTTGTGGCCCGACCACGACCCATTGTTTCCCACCGACTGGTCCGACCGCCTCGACCGGTTCTTCGCCGACGTACGGCTTCAGCAGGTCGACGGCGGGCACTTTGTGCCGCTGGAACGCCCGCAAGAGTTCGCCGCCGCCGTGGCCGCAGCAGCGGGCACGTCTGCCACATGAGCGACGGGAACTCCGTCAGCTCGGTACACATCCGCATCTGCCGCCGACCGCGCGTTCGGCTCAGCGCGGCGTACCGCGCCGACCTTGGCGGCATAGTCCTGGGCAACCTGTCCATTTCCGTTGCTCCTCCCGACGACATGGCTCGCGGCACGGGTCCCCACTCGCCGGTCACGTCAGACCGAGCTTCGTCGGTCACCTGAACTACGCTCTATTTCGGAGATGACACGCATCGACTGGGGGACATTGGTGGCGAATAGCGGGAGCCTGGGCGGGGCCTCGGACGGGTCGGGATCCCGGACACCCATACTCCATCGATGTCGCGTGGGCGCCTCGCGGTGAGGTCACGGCACGCGCGGTCACAAGGAGACTGGGTATGACACAGTTGCCTATCCCTGTTCATGTGGGATCTGAGCCGCTCGACCACTGGGACGACGTCGAGGTCCGGCAGCGCCAGTTCGGTGAGGAAGCGGCACCGTGGCTGCAGAAGCAGCGTCGCCCGGCCATTGCCAACCCGGCCCTCGACTGGGGTGCCTTGGGCTTCGAGCCCCGCTGGGTGGGGTTCGACACCGCTGACTGTGCCGTGGCGCTGCAGCCGAGCGTGTTCGCTGGTTGCGGTGCCGACGAGTTTGATCGCTTCCGGCGAGGCGCTGAGAGCCGAGGTGAGACCGCCCTGGTGATCAGCCCGATTGGTGAAATCGAGGATAAGCCGCGTAGAAGCCTCTTCCAGCATGACGACTCTGTCTCGATCGGGCAGAGCCACACATTCGTCAGCAGTCGGCGTATCGGCAGAGGTGCGCGGGTGCGGGCTGCCGAGGATCTCGGCGATGCTGATGGCCAGTTGGCGTTGCGCATGCTGAGCTGCAACCCGGCGCCCGTATGGCGCAGTCTGTCGCTCAGCGGAGCGGTGCAGGAGACGTACCGCGGTCGCGTGGAGCACACTGTCGAGGGTGCTTTGTTGCCGATCTTAAAAACCGAGCTTGGCGAGCCCGTCGTCGCCGTGTGGGTATCGCCAGACGAGGTGGAGCGGCGCTACTTCGTACCGGGTGAGACGCCGTGGCCGCTGCTTCTTCAATGGTTGCTGGAGCACGGGCTGCCCGAGTTCGTCCCCGGCGTGATGCGTCGGGCGAGGCGTCAGCTCGCGACCGACCAGGCCCTCATGACTCGCCGTGAACGTGATGTGCGAAGCGCGTTGAGCAAGCTTGAGGCAGATTATGTCGCTGGCCGTGGCGAGCTGGAACGGCAGCTCGAGGAGGCCCAGGACGCAGCCTCGACGGTTCGCGAAGGTTTGCTCTACGGGACCGGCAAGCAGCTCGTCGGCGCCGTCCATGCGGTGCTGGAGTCGGCTGGCATCATGGTCGTTGATCTTGACGAAGAGCTCGGCGATACCAAGAACGCCGACCTGCTCTGCACATACGACGGCCGCTGCCGGCTCGTCGAAGCGAGGTCCGCCAGTGGCAGCGCTCCGGAACGTGCCTATCAGGATCTTGTTCGTCACCTTCGGGAGTGGCCAAGCCTGCCGGGCAGCGTGCCTGTCGAAGGTGGGGTGCTTGTCCTGAACCATGAACATCGCAGCGTCCCCGGTGAGCGAAGCAGGAAGCCGTACGGCCGCCCTGAGTTCCTGGCCGCCCAGACAGAGACGATCGTCACCACTCTTGATCTTTTCGATGCGTGGCGTGAGGAGGATGCAGTCACCATCCGTCGATTGCTGTTCGGAGCAAGACCGGTGGCGCCTGCAACGCAGCCAGCTGGCACCCCAACGGCCCCCAGCAAGGGATCCGGAGAGTCGGAGCGCCATCGTCGCTGGTTCCGGAGTCTGCTTTAAGGCACCCGCACGTCGACTTGACAGAAGCTTTGCGAGAGCCGAGTAGAGGAGCAACGAGTCGTGAGCAGGTTGTCGTTGCCAGACAGGACCTTTCTGGAGGCTGTTCTGGGCATGAGTGGTGGGTATGTCCTCGACTTCACAAACACATCCTTGGCGCAGCTATTCGACGAACTCGCCATAAACATCTACGAAGATAAGTACGCTGAGTACGGAGAGTCGAAGGCAAACAGGTTGAGGACGCTGTGGAAGATTGGCTCAGATTACGAGGTTGCATCAACGCTCGTTCTCCTCGCGGGCTACATCGAGGCGAAGCAGGCTGCTCCGGGCTTGTCGGGCTTCCGCGAGGAGATTACGGACAACCAGATCACCAGGATCCGAAGGATCGCGGCGGAGCTTGGTGGTGCACCGTCTGCTGGTATGGGGCAGACAGCGTCGGCCGACGACGTAGCTGACTCCACGCCTGCCATCTTCACTACCGAAGCGACGGTCTCAAAGAACAAGATTCAGATCGAGATCCACGAGGACATTTACAACCACATCGGGCGGTACTTGGCGACCGGGGACTACTTCCATGCAGTCGAGGAGTCCTACAAGCTGGTGCGCGGGAAGCTCCGCGAGATCACTGGCAAGGAGAAGGCCTCGGACGTCTTCAACAATAGCGCCCAGAACACCGCACACTACGAAGCTCTGTTCGGTAAGGCGACACCCGCCAACGTCGCGGAAGCAGACTTCTTCCGAGGCATCGGGTACCTACACCTGGGTGTCCAGCATCTCAGAAACGAGAAAGCCCACACGCCTGCAACACCTCTCGAACCCAACTTGGCCGTGCACTACATCTCGCTGGCGAGCCTCGCCTACGACCTCATCACGCGATACGTCAGCGAAGACACGATCAAGGAGCTTGAAGACTTGGTACTCACCAAGCGCCGAAGCTACCGAACCGCACGCGCCTTTTACCGTGACTTCGAGGATGGCAAGTGGCTGCAAAGTCTGACGCTCCCTGCCAAACTTCAGTCCTCGGCGGTGCGTAAGGTGCTCAAGACCAAGTGGCTAGACGAGGCTGACTTCACCCGGAGCTACGACTACAGCAACATCGTGCTGATGCGGTTGGAGCTCGTGGTCGACGAGCTTACCGAGGCTGACCTCGACCGCTTGCTGGATCTACCGACAAAGGACTCCTACGGCAACGACCAGTCGGCAGGTATGCAGCAGTTCTTGGAGTTTGTTCAGAAGACGCACCCGGACGCGATTTCACAGAAGGCGAGGGTTTGGCTTACGAAGGAGCAGTCCTGACGAGTGCCCTCCGAGCTGCAGTATCGGTGGCGACTGCAACTGTGTGTGGCAACCAAGTATCTATTCAAGCCCCGACTGGAGGTTGAACGGATAGGTTTCCGGGCTAAGAATTTCGGCCCTGCTCCGCTCGTGCTCTATCCCTTACGAGTGAAGTTCCACGCGCCCTCGACTCGCCGGCAGACCGACTGTCGGTGTCCAGCATCGGGCGGAGGGGACGGTATCGTCGCCCGGTGGCGGTCCGGTACCGGTGGCGCGGCCAGTTCGCGGACGTGGAACTCAATGAGTTGCACGCCGAAGGGTTCGGCCACGCCTTCGCGGACATCGGCTGGTGGGAGCGGTTGAACCGGCACAGTCTCGGTTGGGTGTGCGCCCGCGACGGCTCGGACCTGGTGGGGTTTGTCAACGTGGCGTGGGACGGCGGCATCCACGCCTTCATCTTGGACACTGTGGTGGCCGTTCGGGCACGCCGGCAAGGCGTCGGCGCGGCTCTGCTCGACGTGGCGGTACGAGGGGCCCGCGCAGCCGGGTGCGAGTGGCTGCACGTCGACTTCACCGACGACCTGCGCGCCTTCTACCACGACGCCTGCGGGTTCGAGCCGACCAACGCCGGTCTCATCGCGCTCTAACCACAACACCGCGGGTTGACACGCGGTCCGCGGGTCCACGAGTCTGCCCGGCTTCGGTTACAGAGTCCTTTCGCCAAGCTGACAGCTCCTGACAGCCGCCGGTCCTCATCGGCTCCGAATCTGACAGTGCAGCTCACAGTGTTGCCGGACGGGATCGGTCGGGCTAGTGCTGTCAGGTGGTCGAGCTATGTTGCCACCAGTTCTCACATCTGTTTCCGCACCGTAGCCATTGTCTTCTGACCGCCTGCGGCGGCCGATCACCTCCAGCCCACCCTCCGGTCGGCTTGTGATCACGCCGCTGCCGTCGATCGCGGTCCACTTCACGGCTTCGGTGCACCTCACCGTGTCCACCACCATCCGACCCCGGAGAAGGGGGTATCTCATCGTGTCCGAGACCCGTACGGTCATTGTTTGCATGCCCGCCGGTAGGCCGATCGACTGGTTCTCCGCCTCGGAGATCTTGGACTGGCACCACCAGCCGGCCGGCACCCCACTGTCGTTCTTCCCGGTCCGCCGCCGCCGGCTGCTCGGCTGGGTCAGCCGCTGGTCCGACCACCACCTCGTACAGGCGACACGCCGCCTAGGTGCGGTGACCCGCGCGGCCGGTGGCCGCCGCAGCCGGCTGGACCTGACCGCTGCCGCCGTCGCCGCCAACGCCGAAGCGTCCGCCCGGTGGCGGACCTGGGTGCAGGTCGTCCGTGACACGCCACCGGCCCGGCCGTGGGCGGAGTTCCTGGCCGCCCACACCGCCGATCCGAAGAAGCTACCGATGGAGGAGGCGGTGCGCCGTTTCGAGGCCCAGCCGCGGGTGTTGGCGATGCTGGCCTACAACGCCCACCCGGTCGCCCGGCATCGGCTCGACCCGTACGAGTTGGACGCCTACCAGGCCGGTGAGCCCACCTACACGGTGGTGCACTGGCAGCACGCCATCGCCGCCGACGCGCTGATCACCTACGACGGCCGGCTCCTGCAACCTTCGTCGGCCAGTCTGGCCGACCGGCTGCGGTATCTGGCTGAGGCCGGCGCGTACCTGCGTGGCCTGTCCCGCCGCCACCAACTGCTGGCGGTGAAGGTCACGACCTGACAAACAACCGCCAAGCCTATCTTGTATGCGGCCGGTCGCGAGTGTCGCGGCCGGCCGCCGCCGTATCCGAAGCCCTCTGCCCGGGTCTTGACCACGGCCCGGGATGGAGCGGCGATCCCTCCTGCACCGGCGTACGGCCAGCCGGCTGTACGCCGGGCACCCCCGCTGATCACCTGTGAGGAGACGATTGTGTTGTACGACGACCCTGCGCTGGTCGCGATCGCCGCGATCACCGGCGACGCGCTACCCGAACGGCTGTGGCGCTACGACACCGCCACCGCCGACCCGGTCGCTGACCTGGCCCAAGCGTTGCACTCGACCGCGATCGAGTTCACCGGCTCCACCCAGGTCCTCGCCCGCGCCCTGGCCAAGCTGGGCGAGCAGTGCCAGCGGCAACTCGCCACCCTGACCAGCCGCGCCGCCCTGGCCCGCCCACACGGCCTGGACACCGACACCGTGCACCTGGTGCAACTACTCGAACGCCACGACACCCTCCGCGAAACCCTGCTGGCTTCGTACACGCTGTGGCGCCGCCACCGGCCCGCCTCCCGCGACCCGCGCATCCGCTACCTGCTGACCCGCCCCTACGACCCGACCGGCGGCGTGCTCACCCTGGCCACCGGCGACGACGGCGAGAGCTGGCTCGTCTGTCCCGACGCGGTAGCCGCCGCAGCCTACGGCACCCGCTTCGCCGAGCGCATCATCGGCCAAGTCCACACCAGCTCCGATGGATGGCGGCCGACCGCCTACACCAACCCCGAGCATCAGCGCACCTGCCCCCACCTGGTCTACCCACTACCGGCCGCTGACGACGAGGCCGCCGCCTGCCGGTCGCTGCTGCGCTGGTGGGCACTACGCGACTCGCCCCAATGGGCAAACCGCACCCCCGACCAGCTGTCCACCGAAGAACGGGCCGCACTCGTCGCCTGAGCGCTGGCCTCCCGATGACCAGCCCGACACCAACACCGGTGTCGGGCTTGCCCATATCCCACACCAACCGAAGGGAGCAACACCCGTCATGGACAACCTGTCACCCGCAGCGCGAGACACACTGCTCGCGCTACGCGACGGCCCCGGCAACGTGCACGAAGTCGCCGAGCGCACGGGCCGCAGCCGGTCTGGCACCGACAAGGCACTGCGTGAGTTGGCCAAGCACGACCTGATCGTCAAGGTCGAGGGCGGCGACCCCGCCGACGGCGCACCGGCCCGCTGGCAACTCACCACCGCCGGCAACGACACCGCCGCAACGCTCGCGGCCACCGTGGAGGAGAGCACTGGGGATGAGCAGACCGGCGTCGCGGCCGAGCCAGGCACGGACCCGGCCGACACCGACCTCGCGGACTCGACCCAGCCGGTGGAGCCGGACGCCCGTACCGGCGACCAGCCCGACCCGGACGCCACCGCCGACGGTCAGACCGAGGCGCCCGACGCAGCGTCGCCGGAGGATGGTGCCGGCGGTGACGTGGGCGGTGAGGATGCGGATCCGCCGAAGCTGTGCCGCGGCTGCGGCGCCCAGATGCCGAAGATCTGCCCGGACTGCTGGCAGAAGACCCCCGGCTACTGCGGCACCTGCCGCCAGCAGATGCCCCAAGCCCGTCGCGGGGAACCGGGCGAGCCGACCATCCTGCCAAGCGGCCTGCCCCGGCTGCGCCCCGGCGAGCTGGAGAAGCTCGTACTCGGGGTCATCCAGGAGCAGCCGCTGCCCGTGCACGTGGGCATCAAAGGCTGGACCGCCCAGCGCGTGGCGATCTACCTGCCCGGGCGCAGCACCGGCGCGATCGGCAACGCTCTGACCAAGCTCACCAAGACCGGCGAGCTGGCATTGATGGGCGAGAACCCGATGCGCTTCCAACTCACCAACACCGGCGACACCAACCCACAACCAGAGGAACCCGCTACCGACGCGAACAGCGGCGGCGGCGGTAGCTGATCCCACACCGAAGGTTCGGTGGGTCACCAATCGGTGGCCCACCGGGCCCTTTCTTTGTCTCTGGAGGAAGCTATGGTCCGCATCGTCAAGCTCGTCATCTGCTTGGTCGCAGCCGCAGTCGCGTTCCCCGTACTCGCGCTGGCCGCCGCCACTGGCGGCAACGGCACCGATCCCATCTGCGAGCCGGCCACCGGCAGGGACGGTGGCCCGCTGCCCGGCCAGTGGGATGAGGAGCAGCTGGCCAACACCGCCACCATCCTGTCGGCCGGGCACGACAAGGGCGTACCGCAGTGGGGGTGGGTCATCGCCGTGGCCACCGCCATCGCCGAGTCCGGGCTGCGCAACCTGCCACACCTAGGCGAAGCCAACGACCACGACTCCATCGGCCTGTTCCAACAGCGCCCCTCTCAAGGCTGGGGCACCCCGCAGCAGCTGGCCGACCCCACCTACCAGGCCGGCAAGTTCTACGACGCCCTCCTTGCCGTCGACGGCTGGGACACCATGACCCTCAGCCAGGCCGCCCAGGCCGTACAACGCTCCGCGTTCCCCGACGCCTACGCCGCCCACACCACCGACGCCATCGCCCTGGTCGCCCACCTCGGCGTACAACTCGGGCACACCCTCCTGGTCGTCGACCCCTGCGTCACCGTCTCCGAACACGGCTGGACCCAACCCCTCCAAGGGACCATCGTCAGCCGGTACGGACCCCGCGACGGACGCCTGCACGCCGGCATCGACATCGCCGCACCCCGCCACACCATCATCCGCGCCGCCGCCTCCGGCACAGTCACCCAAGTACGCTGCAATGCCATCGACCGCACCACCGGAGAAGACTGGGGCTGCCACCGCGACGGGAATTCACACAATGTGGCCGGGTGCGGGTGGTATGTGGACATTAGGCATCCGGGCGACGTGACCACCCGCTACTGCCACCTACAGACCGAACCGTGGGTCAGTCTCGGCGACGCGGTCATCGTCGGCCAACCCATTGGCACCGTAGGCTCCACCGGCCACAGCTCAGGACCCCACCTCCACTACGAGGTCATCCTCAGCGGCAGCGCGATCGATCCAGAGCCATGGATGGAGAAGCTCGGAGCGAAGCTCGGCTAGTTCCGAAATGCAGGTTCCCGCTGATCGCTTCCCATGGAGACGCCCGACGCCTTCGAGTGCTGGGAGGTCGATCCGCCTGCCCATCAGGCGCACTTCATGTCGCGATCCGCCGTGCGGTCTCGCCGGTTCGGCGCGTCGCTGGTCGACAAGGGGTACGGCTACGGCTCCATGGGGCCCGAAGATGCTGGGGCGGAGCGCTGCTTGCCGTGATGGGGTTGGGCTGGCATCATCGAGGTCATGATCGAGAGAATCGAGTCCTCCGTCCGCCGGTGAGCGTGACGCCCGAGCCTGGCAGGCTCAGCCCTGGAACTACCCTGTTCTCACACGCTCTGCGTCTACATCAACAAGATCCGGACGGTGTCCTGCCGCGTGACGGCGAGCCGTACCCGGACGACGAACTCCACCGTCGGAGGCAGCGACCGCAGGCCCCCAAGGACCGTCGACTCGATGGCGCTGACGTTGCCGCCATCCTGGATGTGCACTTCGGCAAGGCCGGCGCCTCACACGAGGAACTCGCCGACGCGTTCCACGGGGTTGACATCCCGATCCACCGCAACGAGCACATCGCCGCCGCAGCGCTGCGCGCAGACCGGCGGCTGGTGCAGCGGACCGGTCGGTGGCTGGTGCGGCACAGCACTGATCGATGCTCCGCCACCGTCGGGCTGGCGTTGCTGGCCACGGATTCGGCGGAGGAGGACATCCCCGCCATCCAGACCATCGGCCTGTTATCGAAGCGGTTCGGGCCGTTGGCGGCGGAAGCGCTGCGCCGCCGCAGCGGCGGCGCAGAAGCGTTGTTGTGGCTGGCTCAGCGGGTTACCGGCTGGGGCCGAGTCGAGGTCATTGAGGCGCTCTGCCGAACAGGTGGCCACTCCTGCCGCGAGTGGTTGCTGCGCCACGCCTGCGACGGCGATGTCCTCAACGGCTACTTCGCCGGTAAGGTCGCCACCGCAGCTCACCTGCACGAAGCGATCACCGGCACCGACGTTGCCGATGATGTGATCGACCACACCGGTCGCCTCTTGAGGATCATGTTGGATTGCGGTGGCATAGGCATGACCCTCGAGCACTATCCGCCGGCACCTGTCGTCCTTGCCGCGCATGCGACCCTCATTGCGCGGCAGGCGCCGACCGTGGCGAGGTACGTCGACGCCGCGGTCATCGCCGCCCAATTGGCGATCAAGGCGCCGCCACGATGCGGGTGTACCACCGAACAGCGTGACCGCATCGTGCGGCAGTATCGCGCGGTGCTCGACCGGCAGCACTGGTGTGACACGGCGCGCGCTGGCCTGAACCCGACCAGCGACTTGTTCGCCTGGTTCACCGGCAGCGTGGCTGCGCGCCTTGACCTGCGGGCGTTTGCTGACCTGAGGGGCGGTGAGGACCGGTGAAGCGGACTGCCGATCAGCTCCTGATCGACGCGGTGCAGGCCGGTGATGAGGTGACCGTCGCGCAGGCGCTAGCCGAGGGGGCGGAGCCGAACGCGACGCTCGGCCGGAACCGAGGTTCGGTACTGGTCGAGGCTGCCAGCAGTGGCAGGCTGGGAATCGTACGCCTGCTGGTAGACGCTGGTGCCCACGTCGGACCCTCCGGTTACTTCGACGTGTCGCCGCTGCGCGCCGCCGTGCTGGAGGCGCACGCGGACATCGTGCAGTACCTCATCGCCCACGGAGCCCTTCCAGCGGAGCCAACCACAAGGTCGAGTGTGCTAACGGAGGCGGTGTCGTATACGAAGTTTCGTCCGCAGCCGGCGACTCTTGCGACGCTGCAGGTGCTGTTGGAAGCGGGAGCGGCACCGCGCCCCAGCGGGCAGCCACCTCTCATCACCGGAGTGATGAATTCCGTCCCACCGGCGGCCCTACGCCTCCTCCTGGCCTATGGCGCCCACGTCCACCAGCGGCGTACCGACGGCACACCGGCAATCGTGTTAGCCGCCCGGCGCGGTGATCACGCCGCGGTGGACGTACTCCTGCAGGCCGGAGGCGATGTGGACGCCCGCGACCGCAACGGGCGTACCGCATTGATGCACGCGGTCGAGCGCAACGAACAACGGGTCATCGCCACACTGCTGCTGGCCGGCGCCGCCCTCGACACGGTAAGCGCCGACGGCATGACCGCGTTGCGGCTGGCGCGCGGCTGGCAGCGCCAGAACGTCGAGTTCATGCTGGGCGAGCGCCAAGCCGGCCTGGACGACGTTCCGATCGTTCGTACGGGTGTGTACAAATAACGGCTGATCGACCAATCAAGGGAGAGACGCCAGATGACGACTGAGACCACTGTGGAACAGCCGGCCGCCGGGTCGAACGGTGCGGTCACGGATGAGCAGTTGATCGCGATGCTGGTCGATCGGGCTCGTGGGGACGGGCTGCAGCTGACCGGCGAGGGCGGGCTGCTGCAGCAGTTGACCAAGCGGGTCCTCGAGTCGGCCCTAGACGGGGAGATCACCGATCACGTCGGCTATGACAAGCACGACCCGGCCGGGCGGGGCAGCGGGAACACCCGTAACGGCAGCCGGACCAAGACGGTGCTCACCGATGTCGGACCGGTCGAGGTGCGGGTACCGCGCGACGCCGCCGGAACGTTCGAGCCGCAGATCGTTCGGAAGCGGCAGCGGCGCCTGTCCGGGGTCGATGACATGGTCCTGTCGTTGTCGGCCAAGGGCCTGACCCATGGCGAGGTCAGCGCCCACTTGGCCGAGGTGTACGGCGTTGAAGTGTCGAAGCAGACCATTTCGACCATCACCGACAAGGTCATGGAGGGGATGGCCGAGTGGCAGAACCGGCCCCTCGACCGGGTATATCCAGTCGTGTTCATCGATGCCATCAACGTCAAGATCCGCGATGGTCAGGTTGCGAACCGGCCGATCTATGTTGTCATGGCGGTCACCGTTGACGGGCATCGTGACATCCTCGGGATCTGGGCCGGCGACGGCGGTGAAGGCGCCAAGCATTGGCTGCACGTGCTCACCGAGCTGAAGAACCGCGGCGTCCAGGATGTCTTAATGCTCGTCTGTGACGGGCTCAAGGGCCTGCCGGACGCCGTGGCGACGGTGTGGCCACGCACGATCGTGCAAACTTGCGTGGTTCACCTGCTGCGCAACTCGTTCCGGTACGCAGCCCGCCAGGACTGGGACAAGATCGCCAAGGCGCTCAAGCCGGTCTACACCGCACCAACCGAGGATGCCGCGACCGAACGGTTCCTCGAGTTCGCCGAGACGTGGGGCCGCAAGTATCCGGCGATCGTCAAGCTGTGGGAGAACGCCTGGGCCGAGTTCGTCCCGTTCCTGGCCTTCGATGTGGAGATCCGCAAGGTCATCTGCTCCACGAACGCGATCGAAAGCGTGAACGCCCGCATCCGCAAGGCCGTCCGGGCTCGCGGGCACTTCCCGAACGAGCAAGCCGCACTCAAGTGCGTGTACATGGCGTTGATGAGCCTCGACCCCACCGGTGCTGGCCGCCGCAGGTGGACGATGCGCTGGAAGGCACCCTTAAACGCCTTCCAGATCGCCTTCGAGGGCCGGCTCACCCCGGCCAACAACTAACACCTCAACAACCAAGATCAGCCGTTAACTTGACAGACCCGTTCGTTTACTGCCCTCCGAGTCGTGCCAACCGGTGTTCGGCTCGCCGGTGATCCGCATATGCTTCACCTGCTGGCAGAGGTCATCGACATCGCCATAGACGACCTTGGCGACGAGGAATGGGAGGCCCGGACAGGCACGGACGCCGACCGGGCGCGGGCAGTTGCCTCACGGCTGCGCGGCGAGATTGTCGCAGCGATCAGCGCATCGTGGTACCAGATGGACGCCACCGCGGACGAGATCGCTGCCGTCCGCTCGGCCTTGACGGAGCTCGCCTACGGCACCACGCGTACCACGCCGGCCGGTACCAGCCGGTTAGACATCATCGACGTCCTCGAAGAGATCGACCGACAACTCGGGCCGATGAGTTTGGGTCAAGGCCACCACCCGCGGGCCTAGTGCGATATGTCCGTGCCTCGGACGGCAGTCTCCTCACCGCTCGTCCTGACTCTTCGCCATGTTGTTGGACGCTACGGGGTCAGGTATTCACGCCGACGTCCCGCCCTGTGCGGTGGTTGACTCGTTGTCAACGCTGGTCGAGGCTCGTGCGTAACTGGTCCGCAAGTTCGACGGTGTTCTCGGATGGTTCGGCGCCGAGGTCGGCGAGGGCTCGGGTGAGGGCGCGGAGGAGGTTGCGGATGCCGTCCTGGTCGGCGAGGGCGTGGCGGGTGTGCATGGCGGCGCGGTAAAGGGCTTCGTTGTAGCGGTCGTGGGCGATGGCCTGGTCGAGCAGGTCGGAGGCGCGCTGTGGGTCTTCGGGTAGGAGGTCTTCGGCGAGTTGCAGGTGGGCGCGGGTGACGAGTTGGCGGGCCTGCTGGCGGTAGGGCTCGATCCATTCGTACTTGCAGCCGTCGGCCAGTGGGGCGGTGTACAGGTTGCAGGCTTGTTCGAGCATGTGCCGGCGGTTGTCGCCGGAGGCGATGGCGGCCTGGTGGAGCAGGTCGCGTAGCTGCCACAGGTCGACCTCGACGGTGGCGGGGTCGAGACGGTAGCGGGCGGCGTCTCTGATCAGGTAGGCGTCCTTGTGGGGTGCGCCGGCGCGGGTGAGGACGTGGCGCAGGTTGGAGGCGTAGGTGTGCACGCGCTGGTCGGCTTCGCGTAGCCGGGCTTCGGGGCAGAGGTATTCGCCGATCTCGCGGGTGGCTTTGCCGCCCGGGTGGCAGGCGAGGTAGACGGCCAGTTCGAGGGCCTTGGCGCGCAGTGGCCGCCCGGGCCGGGTGATGTTCTCGATCTGCGGCGTGCCCAGCACCCGCAGCTTCACTTTCGGGGCGGCAGCCGTATCGGGTTCACGGCGGCTGGCCGGGGCAGGGCCGGCCACGGGCTGGGGGGCGTCGGCGTCCTGCGGCGGCTGGTCGGTGCTGGTGTCGGCGGCGGTGGTGGTGGTGGGTTCGCCGGTGTGGGCTTCGCGGAGGGTGGCGAGCATCTGCACGGTGGTGTCGGTGTCGAGCACCGCCATCCGCTGGTCGAGGGTGTCGATCTCGGGGCCGGCGACATGCTGGGTGTGTCCGGTGGGGTCGATTCGCAGGGTGGTGCCGTGGCCCCATTCGCCGAGCAGCAGCGCGGCGACGTCCAGGCCGGTGCCCAGGCCGAGGGTAGCGCGGGCGCGCATGCGGGCGCCTGGTGGTGGGGTCTCGGTGATCAAGAGTACGGGTGGGAGGGGTTCTTCGTCGGGGGCGCGTTGGCGCATGGTGTCCAGGTCGGTGGCGGCGTGTTCGTCGAGGATGCGGCTGCGGTGCAGGAGTCGGGTTTCCACGGTGGCCAGGGCGTGGTCGAGGTCGTCGGCGATGTGCAGGCGGGGCCAGGGTCCGAGGCTGGCGGCGTCGGCGCCGATGAGGGTGGTCAGGGTGGTGCCGTCGATGACAACTTCGCCTTGCCGGTCGGGGTCGCGTGGCCCGCCGGAGGCCAGGGTGGTGACGATGGCGGCGCGGGCGGCTGCGTGGGCGCCGTCGCCGATCAGCCCGATGCCGCCCGGTGGCAGGGTTGGTAGTTCGGGTACGGCAACGGCACGTTGCACGAGGTCGGCGGGCAGTCGGGGTGCGGCCGGATCACGGGCCATCCCGCGGCGTATCTCCTCGACCACGGGTGGCTGTCGGGTGCTGGTCTGCGGATCGCTGCTGGGGCCGGGGCGGAAGCGGCGTTGGCGTTGCAGCCACACCATCGCCGCGGCGGCGGTGAGGGCGGCGGCTAGAGCCCAGGGCAGGTAGCTGCCGCCGGGCAGGGTCATGCCTTCGGTGTCGGAGGGTTCCGGCTCACCGGCGGGTTCGTCGTCCTCCTGATCGTTGTCACCCGGCTCGATGTGCTCCGGCCCGGTTGTTGCCGGTGGTGTGCCGCTGTTGGTGGCGGCCGGCGACGGTGACGCGGCGTCCGATGGTGAGGGTGGACTGGCGGGGGGCAGGTCGGCGGGATCGACGACACCGTCTGGATGGGGGGGAAGCGTCGACGGCGGTGGGCCGGCGGTGCTGGCGGTGGGAGCCGGGGACGGTGTGGGTTCGACGGTGGGCGGCTCGGTCGGCTCCGGTTCCGGCTGCGGCTCGGGGGTTGGCGGTGGTGCTGGTGTGGCGTTGGAGGGTGGGCTGGCGTCCTCGGGCAGGATGAGGTCCCATCCGGGGTAGATGAGGTCGCAGTCGTGCAGGGTGCCGCCGACGGTCGGGAAGTGGCGGTGCCAGTTGAGCTTGCAGATCTCCGGCCACCGGTCCGGGTCACCGAGCCACTCTCCGGCGATCTTGTACAGGTAGTCGCCCTTCTTCACCACGTACGTGTACCGCTCCTGCCCGACGTAGACGGTGATGGGGCCTGCGGCCGGCGTGACTCGCACCAGCGGTGGGGGTGTGGGCTGGGTGTGTTCGGCAACGGTGACGGTGGCCGGCTGTTGGGTGGGTCCGGCGGTGGCGGCGCTGGTGAGCAGGGTGCCGAGGGTGATCGCGGTGATCAGCGCGGCTGCGGCTGGCCGCAGCGGGTTTAGGTTGCGGCTGGTGCGGGTGGGCATGCCGCGCCAGGTGTCGAGGAGTTCGTGGCCGATGGCGTGGATGAAGGCTGCCCACAGCAGCCAGGCGGCGATGGCGAGCAGGTTGATGATGACGGTGTCGG
>SLSW01000363.1 GCA_007130245.1 Micromonosporaceae bacterium | reverse complement strand
GGCTACCGTGCCCGACTCCGCACTCAACCCCATCTTCCTCGCCGTGCGGGACGCGGTCGAGGAGGCGGTGCTGAACTCGCTGCTCATGGCCACCACCACCGTCGGCTACCGGGGCCGGGTCGCGCACGCGGTGCCGCACCGCGACGTGCTCGAGCGCTGCCGCGCCGCCGGCGTGCTCTGATCCGCCACTCCGCGGACGCCCGCGCGCACCGTCCAGGCTTGTCCAGGCTTCTGGTGCGGCCGTGACGAGCGCTGGTCGCTGTTGTTTGATGGTCGTGATCATGCGGCTCAGCTGTGTCGGGGAGGCGGACATCGGCGAAGGGGGCGGCGTCAGGTGGCAGCCGGGATGGTCGGGCGCGGGTCACCGCCGGTTGGGGCGGTACTGATCGGGGCGTTGACGGCGGTGACCGCGCTCGCTGCCCTCGGCACGGGGGCCGCGGCGCACCCTGACCCGATGTCCACGGGCACGGAGCTGGTCGCCGTGTGGTGCACTCCGCTCCTGTGCGTCATTCGGCACCGGGGCGAGGGGATGCGAAGCGGCCTCTGATGTGGTGAGTGTGGTGACCGGGTCCCTGGCGCACCACCACACCAGGGGTCGCGCGGCCATCGATTTCGGTCAAGCTGCGGACAGCCAGGTTGCCGGTACACAGTAGAGGTGCTACATCTGACGCACCGGTGCACCCACCGCCGCGCATCGGCTTTCACGGGGCTGTCCGACAGGAGGACCATGCTCGCCGAGAGTCCGACCCCGCCCCCGACCGACACCCCCGACCCGGACACCATCACCAGCCGGCAGGAGTTCGCCGACGAGCTCCACCGCCTGCGCGAACGCGCCGGCCTGAGCGTGCGCAGGCTGGCACGGATGACGGAGCTGCCGCACAGCACGGTCGGCAGCTACCTGAGCGGCCGCCATCTTCCGCCGGTCAGTCAGCCGGAGGTGCTGCCGGCGATCCTGCGCGCATGCGGGGTCACCGACCCCGACACTGTCGCGCGGTGGTGCGCCGCCCTGGGCAGGGTACGGCGGCTGCCCGGCCCGCGGCCCGCGGACGCGGCGGTGCCATACCGGGGGCTGTCCAGTTTCGAACCTGAGGACCGCCAGTGGTTCTTCGGCCGGAGCCGGTTGACGTCGCGGGTGGTGCGGTTGCTGGGCGAACGGTGGCACACCGGCGGCGGCGCGGTCGCGGTCGTGGGACCGTCCGGCTCTGGTAAGTCGTCGTTGCTGCGCGCCGGTGTGATCCCGGCGCTGCGGGACGGCCACCTACCGGTGCCCGGGTCGGCCGGGTGGCCGGTGCTGCTGATGACCCCGGGGGTGACTCCGGTCGCGGCGCTGGCGGCGCAGCTGGCGACGGTGACCGGCCAGCCGGCCGAGGTGGTCGCCGGCCAGCTACGGGCGGATCCGGCGCAGGTGGTGCCGATCGTGCGCGGCGCCGGCGCCGGCGCTGGCGCCGACCGGCCGGACGGCCATCCGGGTGGCGCGGTCCTCGTGGTGGATCAACTTGAGGAGCTGTTCACCGAGTGCGACGACGAGGAACGGCGCGTGTTCATCAACGCCCTGGTCACGGTCGCGGGGGCGGCGGCGGTGCTGCTGGGCCTGCGGGCGGACTTCTACCACCAGGCGTTGCGCGACCGCCAGCTGTCGGAGGTGCTGGATGAGGCGCAGGTCGCGATCGGGCCGATGAACGAGGAGGAACTGCGGGAGGCGATCGTGGCTCCGGCACGCCGGGCCGGGCTGGACGTGGAGGACGGCCTGGTCGAGCTGCTGCTGCGGGACCTGGCCCCACCGCCGGGTAGCCACACCCAGGCGGCGCACGAGGCCGGTGCGCTGCCGTTGCTGTCGCACGCGTTGCGGGCCACCTGGGAACGGGGCACGCGGTGGCGGCTGACCGTGGCCGACTACGAGGCCACCGGAGGTGTGCGTGGCGCGGTGGCCAACACCGCCGACCGGGTGTACGAGTCCCTGTCCGCACTCGAACAGCACGTGGCCCGGCGGCTGTTCGTACGGCTGGTGCGGGTGGGTGAGGACACACCCCACACCCGCCGGCGCATCACCCGCGCCGAGGTCGACCAGCTCGTGGACCCGTCCCGGTCGGACCTGCGGCAGCAGGTGCTGGACCGGTTCGTCGACGAACGGCTGGTGACCGTGCACACCGACACGGTGGAGGTCACCCACGAGGCGCTGGTGGCGGCGTGGCCGCGGCTGCGCGACTGGATCGACACCGACCGGCGCATGTTGCTGATCGGCCAGCGGCTGCACGACGCGGCCCGGCAGTGGGACCGGGAAGACCGCGATCCGGCGGTGCTCTACCGCGGCACCCGCCTGGCCGCCGCGCAGGAGTGGGCCCAGACCACGGGGCAGCGCGACCTCACCACCCTCGGCCACGAATTCCTGCAGGCCAGCGTGCGCCGGCAGCGCCGCCAGACCCGGCGACTGACACAGATGGTGGCGGCGCTGACGGTGCTGCTCCTGCTGGCGGCCTCCGGGGGCCTGTTCGCGCTGCAGCAGCGCTCCGCGGCCGCCACCGAGCGAAACCTGGCGCTGTCGCGGATGGCCGCCGTCAGCGCCGACCGCCTGCAATCGGTCGACCCCGCGCTGGCGGCGCAGGTGGCGGTGGCGGCCTACCAGCGTGAGCCGACCACCGAGGCACGCTCCAGCCTGCTCAGCGCATCGGCCATCCCGCCGGTCACCCGCATGCTCGGACCGAGCGCGATCATGCAGGACGTGGCACTGGACGCCACGCGCGGGCTACTCGCCGCCGCCAGCGACGACAACGCCAGCGTGCTGCTGTGGGACGTCACCGACCCGCACCGGCCGGTGCGGCTGGCCGCCACACTGCCGGGCCTCGATGACGTGATCAACTCGGTGACGCTGCATCCCGACGGCGGGCTGCTGGCCGCCGGCGGCGCCGGCGCGGCGGTGTACCTGTACGACGTGGCCGACCCGGCCAACCCGGTCACGCACGGCGCGCCACTGGCCGGGCCGGGTGGCGCCATCATAACGATGGCGTTCAGCCCCGATGGGCAGGTCCTCGCCGCCGGTTCTGCGGACGCCACCGTCCAGCTGTGGGACGTGTCCGACCTGGCCGCACCGACGCCGCTGGCGACCCTGGCCGAGCCGGAGGCCGCCGTGGACTCGGTGGCGTTCGACCCTGCCGGACAAACCCTCGCCGCCGGCGACCATGCCGGCACCGTACACCGCTGGGACCTGACCGACCCGCATGCGCCGGTCGCGGCCGGCGAGCCGCTGACCGGCCCGGACCGCACCGTGTTCTCGGTCGCGTTCAGCCCGGACGGGCAGACCGTGGCCGCGGCCAGCGCCGACGAGAACGCCTACCTGTGGGACGTCACCGATCCGTCGCCGCAACCGGCCACCGTCCTGGCGCACCCGCCCGGTAGCGGGTGGCTGCACTCGGTGGCGTTCAGTCCGGACGGGGCCACCGTGGTCACCGGCAGTGGCGACGGGCAGGCCCGGCTGTGGGACGTGTCCGTCGCGCGCGTGACCACCACCCTGCCCCACCCGGGCCCGGTGACCGCGCTGGCCTTCGAGCCGGACAGCGACGCGGTCTACACCGCGGCGGCGGACGGCGTCGTACGCCGCTGGACCGTGCCCGGGCCGGTGCTGGCCGGGGCCGCCGGCGCCGTGTGGGACCTGGTGCCGCACCCGCAGGCACCGATCGTGGTCGCCGCCAGCGGCGACGGGCACCTCTACCTGTGGAACGTCGAGGACCCGCAGCGACCCGCGCTGGTCAGCGAACCGCTGGCCAGCCCCGGGCAGGACAGCCCGCTGGTCGGCACGGTGGGCATCAGCCCGGACGGGAACACCCTGGCCGCTGCCGGCCGCGACGGCACCGTCTGGCGGTGGGACATCACCGACCCCGATCGTCCAGCCCCGGTGGACCCGCCCCTGCCGGAGCTGCCGCAGTTCGCCGAGAGCCTCGTGTTCAGCCCCGACGGCAGCATCCTCGCCGCCGGTGACACCGACGGCCACGTGCAGCTGTGGGACCTCACCGACCCGCGGCGGCCGCAGCCGCTGGCGAGCATGACCGACCATTCCGACAATGTGTATTCGATCGCCTTTAACCCGCACCGCGACCTGCTCGCCACCGGCGCGGTCGACCGGCAGGTGCGGCTGTGGGACATCACCGACCCGGCGCGGCCACGGCAGGTGACCGGGCCGCTGGACGGCGCCACCGGCTACGTCTACTCGGTGGCCTTCAGCCCGGACGGGAACACCCTGGCGGTCGGCAGCGCCGACGAGAACGCCTACCTGTGGGATGTCACCGACCCGACCCGGCCGGTAGCCGGGCCGGTGCTGTCCGGCGCCAATGGGTACGTCCTATGGGTGCAGTTCAACCCCGACGGGAGCCAGCTCGCCGCCGCGAGCCGGGATCACACGGTACGGCTGTGGGATGTGGACGATCCTGCCGAGCCGAGCCTGTACGCCGTGCTCACCGGCCACGAGGCGAGCGTGAACATGCTCGGATACGCACCCGGCGGAGGCATGCTGGCCACCAGCAGCAGCGACACGACCGCACGGCTGTGGCGCACCGATCCGGAGCGGGTGGTGGCAGACCTGTGCGGAGTCGCCGGCGACCCGCTCACGCCCGAGGAGTGGGCGGAGCACCTGCCCGGACTGCCCTACCAGCCGCCCTGCAGGTGACCGCCAAAATGCGGCTTTGCGCAGCAAATTGGCCAAACCAACGGGCAGCCTCTAGAATCAGTGGCTGAGTCGAGAGGCGCTGCAACGGGCTTCGCCCGCCACGCTCGACCGCTGGACTGGAAACAAGGGCGCCTTCCACTACGTGGGAGGTGACCAGATGACCAGCAAGTCCACTACCGACAACGCCGGCGACCCGCGGCGTCACCTGCGGGAACTGCTCAGCCAGCGAATCCTGGTGCTCGACGGGGCCTGGGGCACGATGCTGCAGGCTGCCGGGCTGGAGCCCGCCGACTACCGCGGCGACCGCTTCGGCGACCACCCGCACGACGTCACCGGCGACCCGGATCTGCTCAACCTGACCCGCCCGGATGTGGTGCTCGACGTGCACCGGCAGTACCTGGCCGCCGGCGCCGACATCACCACCACCAACACGTTCACCGCCACCAGCATCGGCCAGGCCGACTACGGCCTGGAGGCGTACGTGCGGGAGATGAACCTGCGCGCGGTGGAGCTGGCGCGGCAGGCGGCCGGCGAGTTCGACGGGCGCTTGGTGGCCGGCTCGATCGGGCCGCTGAACGTCACCCTGTCGCTGTCGCCGCACGTGGAGAACCCGGCATATCGGGCGGTCACCTTCGACCAGGTGAAGAACGCGTACGCCGAGCAGATCCAGACCCTGTCCGACGGCGGCGTCGACGTGCTGCTGATCGAGACCGTCTTCGACACCCTCAACGCCAAGGCGGCGCTCATGGCCGCCCGGGAAGTCGCGCCGCATCTGCCGCTGTGGGTCTCGGTGACCATCGTCGACCTGTCCGGCCGGACCCTGTCCGGGCAGACCGTGGAGGCGTTCTGGCGCTCGATCGAGCGGGCCGAGCCGGCGGTGGTCGGGATCAACTGCTCACTGGGCGCCGAGGAGATGCGCCCGTACGTGGCCGAGCTGTCCCGCCTGGCCGGCACGCACACCGGCTGCTACCCCAACGCCGGGCTGCCCAACGCGTTCGGCGGCTACGACCAGACCCCGGCCGAGACCGCGCAGATGCTGGGCGACTTCGCCCGCAACGGCCTGGTCAACGTGGTCGGCGGCTGCTGCGGCACCACCCCGGCGCACATCGAGCAGATCGCCGCGGCGGTGTCCGGCCTCGAGCCGCGGCTGGTGCCCGCGCCTGAGCCGGCCACCCGCTTCAGCGGCCTGGAGCCGTTCGAGATCGGCCCGGACACCGGCTTCGTGATGATCGGCGAACGCACCAACGTCACCGGCTCGGCCCGGTTCCGCCGGCTGATCGAGGCCGACGACTACCAGACCGCGGTGGACGTGGCGCTGGAGCAGGTGCGCGGCGGCGCCAACCTGCTCGACGTCAACATGGACGCCGACCTGCTCGAGAGCGAGCAGGCCATGACCACCTTCCTGAACCTGATCGCCACCGAACCCGAGGCCGCCCGCATCCCCATCATGATCGACAGCTCGCGGTGGAGCGTGCTGGAGGCCGGGATGGCGTGCGTGCAGGGCAAGGGCATCGTCAACTCGATCAGCCTGAAGGAGGGCGAGGAGCAGTTCCTCGCCCAGGCGCGGCGCATCCGCGACCACGGCTTCGGCGTGGTGGTGATGGCCTTCGACGAGAAGGGTCAGGCCGACTCCACCGAACGCAAGGTGGAGATCTGCGCCCGCGCATACGACCTGCTGACCCGGCAGGCGGACTTCGCACCGACCGATATCGTCTTCGACCCCAACGTGCTCGCAGTGGCCACCGGCATCGACGAGCACAACGGCTACGCCAAAGCGTTCATCGACGCCCTCCCGCTGATCAAGCAGCGCTGCCCCGGCGCCAAGACCAGCGGCGGCATCTCCAACCTGTCGTTCTCGTTCCGCGGCAACGACGTGGTGCGCGAGGCGATGCACTCGGCGTTCCTGTTCCACGCCATCCCCGCCGGGCTGGACATGGGCATCGTCAACGCCGGCCAGCTCACCGTCTACGAGGACATCCCCGCCGACCTGCTGGAGCGGGTCGAGGACGTGCTGTTCGACCGGCGTCCCGACGCCACCGACCGACTGGTCGAGTTCGCCGAGACGGTCAAGGGTTCGGCCACCCGGCGCGAGGTGGACCTGTCGTGGCGCGAGGCGCCGGTGACCGACCGGCTGCGGCACGCCCTGGTGCACGGCATCGTCGACTTCGTCGACGAGGACACCGAGGAGGCACGCCAGCAGGTCGAGCGGCCGCTGCAGGTCATCGAGGGTCCGCTCATGGACGGCATGAAGGTGGTCGGCGACCTGTTCGGCGCCGGCAAGATGTTCCTGCCGCAGGTGGTCAAGAGCGCCCGGGTGATGAAGAAGGCGGTGGCCTACCTCGAGCCGTACATGGAGGCCGAGAAAGAGAGGCTGCGCGCCGAGGGCAACTACGGCACCGACCGCGGCAACGGCAAGGTGGTGCTGGCCACCGTCAAGGGCGACGTGCACGACATCGGCAAGAACATCGTCGGCGTGGTGCTGGGCTGCAACAACTACGAGGTCATCGACATGGGCGTGATGGTGCCCGCCGCCGAGATTCTCGATATGGCGGTGACCGAGGGTGCTGACGTGATCGGGCTGTCCGGCCTGATCACCCCGTCGCTGGACGAGATGGTCACCGTGGCCGGCGAGATGCAACGCCGCGGCCTGAAGCTGCCGCTGCTCATCGGCGGCGCCACCACGTCGCGCCAGCACACGGCGGTACGCATCGCACCGGCGTACGAGTCGACCACGGTGCACGTGCTCGACGCCTCCCGGGTGGTGGGCGTGGTGTCCGACCTGCTCGACGACGAGCGGGCACAGGAACTGGCCACCAGCAACCGTGCCGAGCAGCAGCGGCTGCGTGCCCAGCACGAGGGCCGCAAGCAGCGTCCGCTGCTGTCCCTGGCGCAGGCGCGCGCCAACCGCGAGCAGGTGAGCTTCGATGACCTGCCGGTGCCGGCGTTCACCGGTGTCCGTACAGTGCGACCGGAGCTCGCCGAGCTGCGCGCCATGATCGACTGGCAGTTCCTGTTCCTGGCCTGGGAGCTGAAGGGCAAGTATCCAGCCATCCTCGACCAGCCGGTGGCGCGGGAGCTGTTCGACGACGCCAACGCGATGCTCGACCAGATCATCGCCGACCGCGCGCTGGCGGCCCAGGGCGTGTACGGCTTCTGGCCGGTCCACGCCGACGGCGACGACATCATCCTCGACGAACCCAACGTGCGCTTCCCGATGCTGCGCCAGCAGACCGAGAAACCCGCCGGCCGGGCCAACCGGTGCCTGGCCGACTACGTGGCACCGCAGGGCGACCACCTGGGTGGTTTCGCGGTGGGCATCCACGGCGCCGACGAGCTCGCGGCCACGTTCGAGGCGGCCAGGGACGACTACAAGGCCATCATGGTCAAGGCGCTGGCGGACCGGCTCGCGGAGGCCTTCGCCGAGCACATCCACCTGCAGGCGCGCCGGGACTGGTTCGAGCCGGACGCGGACCCCGCCATCGAGGACCTGCACGCGGAGCGGTTCCGCGGCATCCGCCCGGCGCTCGGCTACCCGGCCAGCCCTGACCACAGCCAGAAGCGGGACCTGTTCACCCTGCTCGGTGCTGAGCAGCTCGGGCTCGGGTTGACCGGTTCGTACGCGATGACACCCGCGGCCAGCGTCAGTGGGCTGATCTTCGCCCACCCGACGTCGCGCTACTTCACGGTCGGGCGCATCGGTGAGGACCAGGTCGACGACTACGCGCGGCGGCGCACCATGCCGCGCGCCGAGGTGGAGCGCTGGCTGCGTCCCAACCTTGCCTACGACCCCACCTGACCCATGCCTGTGTGTGCGTCTGTTGCTGCCATAGCGACAACAAACGCACACGCGTCCCGCGGACTGACTATCCCGGGTTGGCAGGTGGGTGCGCGGGGTAGCAGCAGGCCATGACCTCACCCGAGGACCTGGTCGACGCCGCGCGGTTCGCCGGCGTCACCGACCGGAGGGTGCTCGACGCGGTCGCCACCGTGCGACGCGAGGGGTTCGTGCCCCCCGGGTACACCGACGCGGCGTACCTCGACGATCCGATCCCGATCCCCCACCGCCAGGTGACCACCCAGCCATCCCTGTCCGCCCGGATGGTGGAGGCGCTGCACCTGACCGGCAACGAGCGGGTGCTGGAGATCGGCACCGGATACGGCTACCAGACCGCGCTGCTGGCGCGGCTGGCGGCGCATGTGACGAGCATCGAACTGTGGGACGACCTGGCGGCCGCGGCACGGCGCCACCTGGCCGCCGCGGGGATCGACAACGTACGGGTCGTCGTCGGCGACGGCACCGACGGGGTGCCCGATGGCGCGCCGTACGACGCGGTGCTGGTGTCGGCCGCATTCCCGCAGGTGCCCCCGCCGCTGGTCGAGCAGATGCGACCGGGTGGGCGCCTGGTGCAACCTATCGGGCCGGGCGGCGAGGACGAGGTCATGCTTTTCGAACGAACCGACGACGGGCTGGTGGTACGGCAGCGGCTGCTGCCGGCCAGGTTCGTGCGCCTGTACGGTCGCCACGGCTACTCCTAGCCGGGGTCGCGGCGCGTGCCGCCGGATGCCGCGCGCGACGTCCGCCGGGCGCTAGCCGCCTGCCGCGTTGACGAGACGCACCAGCGGGGCGTTGCTCCCGTCGACCGCGACGTAGATCGCCCCGTCGTGCGGACTGACCTCGACGTCCCGGATGCGCCAGCCCTCGTCCGCGAGCAGCGGCTCCGCCTCGGCGATGCTGCGACCGTCCACGGTGAAGCGGGCCAGGTACTCGGTGGCCAGACCACCGACCAGCAGGTCACCCTGCCAGGTCGGGAACTCGTCGCCGTCGTAGAACGTCATCCCCGCCGGCGGGAACCCGCCGGTGCCGCACTCCCAGTAGTGGACAGGATCGACAATGTCGTCGCGGTCGGCTGGATGATCACCGACCGGGGTGTTGGTGCCGTAGAGGCAGCCGGTATGCGCCACCGGCCAACCGTGGTTGCCGCCGGGCTGGCTGATGTTGATGGAGTCACCGTCGCGCTCGCCATGCTCGCTCTGCCAGATGTCGCCGGTGTCCGGGTGCACGGCCATGCCCTGCACGTTGCGGTGCCCGTACGAGTAGATCTCGTCGGCGACCGCGGGGTCGTCCACGAACGGGTTGTCCTCGGGGACGGCACCGTCGGGCGCGAGCCGGATCGTCGACCCGATCGTGTTGGACGTGTCCTGCGACGGATGGTCGCCGAAGTTCTTGTCGCCACGATCGCCGATGCTCAGGTAGAGGTGACCGTCGGCGCCGAAGATCACCCGAGAGCCGTAGTGGGCGTGCCCCTGCCGGAACGGCTCAGCCACGAACAGGACCTCGACGTCGGTGAGCCGCTCGCCGTCGACGTCCAGCAGGCCGCGGGCCAGGTGCGTGGTGGTGGCCCCGCTGCCGTCACCGGCCGAATACGTCAGATACACCCACGCCGGGTCGGGGAACTCAGGGTGGATCGCCACGTCGAGCAGTCCGCCCTGCCCGGCGTCGACGACCTCGGGCACGCCGTCGATGTCGCGGACCTCACCGGTGTCGACATCGACGAGCGACAGGGTGCCCACGATCTGGGTCACCAGCACCTGGTTCTCGTCGGGCAGGAAGGCCAGACCCCACGGCCCGCTGAGTCCGTCGACCACCGTCTCCAGCACGGGCTCCGCGGCCGGGGGCTGCGGGTCATCCTCGTCCTCGTCCTCCTCGGCGGGCGCGACCGTCTCGGGCCGCTCGTCGACGGGGTCGTCGCCCCCGAGGAGTGCGATCGCGGTCACCCCACCGGCGACCAGCACCACCGCGACCGCGGTCACCAGCACGACGAGTGTCCGCTTACTCATCCGGCCTCACTGACAGGTCGACACCAACAACATCACCCACTGTAACGGTGCGCTCTGGGTGGTGCCCCGTGCCGCGGGTCAGCCGTGCCGTTCCGGCTGCAGGCCGAATCCCTGCCGGTGATCCGACGGGCCGGGCTGCGTCGGGATCGTGGCGTGCGGCGCCCCGACGGTGTCGTCGTACGCCGCCGCGGGCTCGTCGTACGCCGCCGGCGCGTCGTACGCTGCCGGCGCGTCGTACGCCGCCGCGGGCTCGTCGTACGCCGCCGGCTCGTCGTACGCCGCCGCGGGCGCGTCGTGCTCCGCGACGTCCTCCTGGGGCACGGGCGCAGTGTCAACCACCTCGTGGGCGGCGTAGCCGTTGTCCTCGGGCATCGCCTCCGGCACGGGTGCCGTGCCGTGAACACGATGTCCGGCGGTGTCGCCCGCGGTCTCCCCCTCGCCCGACCGGGGCGACATGATGATGGGATACTCGCCGGTCTCGTCGCCGCGCGCGGCGGCGGCGATCACCGCTGACGCCGCAAGCTGCGCCACCCGCTCGGCCTCACGCTTGACCCGGGCACGCACCTTCTCGGCGTGCCGCTCGGCGGTGTCGGCCGCCTCCCTTGCCCGGTCCAGGCGCTCGAGCTCGCCGGCCAGCTCCTGGTTGACCTCGCCGAGACGCTGCTGCAGCTGGGCGACCTCCTGCTCCGTGGTGGCCGCCTCCTGGCGCGCCTGGGCGAGGTTCTGCTGGGCGCTGTCCAGCTCGGCGTGCAGCTGCGCCAGGGACTGCTGCCGGGCCTCGACCTCCTGCTGGGTCTGGGTCCGCGCCTCCTCCAGCTCCTGGCGGGCCTGCGAGCGGGCCTCCTCCAGCATCGCCTCGGCCTCCGCCCGGGCGTCCTCGCGCTGCTGGGCGCTCTCCTCCCGGATCCGTTGCACCTCCTGCGCGGCGCGCTCCCGCTCGGCTTCGCTCTCCGCCCGCAACCGCTCGGCCACCTGCCGGGCATCGGTGAGCAACCGCTCCGCCTCGGCCTGCTTGTCCGCCGCCTGCTGCGCCGCACTGTCGGTGATCGTCTGCGCCTGGTGCTCGGCCAACCCGATGATCTGGTCGACCGTCGGGCCGAGATCGCGGAACGAGGCCCGGTCGATCTGCGGCGGCTGCTGCCGCAACTCGGTCAGCTCCGCCTGCACCTGCTCCAGCTGTCCGGCCAGGTGCCGGACCTGGCCGTACGCCCGGTCGCGTTCGCCCGCGAGCCTCGCCATATCGCTGTCCACCCGCGAGACATAGTGGTCGACCTGACGTTTGTCGTAGCCACGCAACGCGGAGTCGAACTGCTGCTCCGTCGTCGCCTCATTGTGTCCTGCGAACAGGTCCTCGCCCTGGGACATGCGCCATCCTCCGTACGGTCGCGAGCCGATGCCGGTGGGTGAACCACGCCGCGCCGACGGCGTGGCGCGGCCGACGAAACCCTGCCGCCCGCCGGCACGTGCGTCACGCTACCGCCAATTCCGGGTTTGTGGTCACCCCACCCGCGGATGATTCGACCGTCGCCTGGTCGGCTCCCCGGCACAGCCCAGCCGGCGCTCGAGCGCCCGTCGGTGTTCGGCCGGAGTCGGGCGAGCCCTGGCTGACACCTGGCTGGCTGACACCTAGCATGACGGCATGCGCAACGGACGCCGCCGGCGCGGCCTGGTCGCGGTGCTGGGCGCGCTGGCCACCACCGCCGTGGTGGCGGGGTGCGCTGTCGACGAGCCGTCCGGCGACACCCGGCCACTCCCGCAGCCACAGGCCGACGCGAGCGTGCGCCAGGACGAGGGAGCGATACCGGGCGAGACCGCGCGCGCAGGCGTGAGCCGGCCGGACTGGCTGGGCTCGCGGGTGCTGCCGGAGCGTCCGGACGGGCTCGGCGAGGTGCGGGACACGCCACCTGAGCTCGTGGACCGCCGGTTCCCGCCACCTGATGCGGAGCCGGTGGCGGACGGCTACCTGGCGACGATCGCGCCGGTGCCGGACGACGTGGTGGCCCGGTCGACGTGGGCGGACGAGTGCCCCGTCACCCTCGATGAGCTGCGGTACCTGATGATGACGTTCCGGGGGTTCGACGACCGGACGTACCTCGGCGAGATGATCGTGCACCGGTCGGTCGCCGAGGACGTGGTGTGGGTCTTCGAGCAGCTGTATGACGCGCGTTTCCCGATCGAGGAGATGCGCGTGGTCGCCGCCGGTGAGCTGGACGCGCCGCCGACCGGCGACGGTAACAACACCACCGCCTTCGTGTGCCGGCCGATCACGCTGAGTTCGTCGTGGTCGGAGCACGCGTACGGGTTGGCCGTCGACATCAATCCGTTCCACAACCCGTACCGGCGTGACGACGCGGTCGTGCCCGAGTTGGCGTCCGCGTACCTCGACCGTGACCGTGACCTGCCCGGGATGATCCAGCCCGGCGACGTGGTGACGCGGGCGTTCGCGGACATCGGCTGGGGGTGGGGCGGCGACTGGACGACGCTGGACGACTGGATGCACTTCTCGCGCTCCGGCCGTTGACCCGGCCTACCCGAGTGCGTCCAGGAAACTCCACACCGCGGTGTCGAACGCCTCCGGCACCTCCACGTGTGGAAGGTGTCCGCTGCCGCTGAGCACCACGCGTTCGGCGGCCGGGATGCCGGCCGCGAGCGCCCCGCTGTGAGCATGCACATCAGGAATGTCGTGCTCGCCGGACACCACGAGCGTGGGGACGGATATCTCGGCCAGCCGCCGCAACAGCGGTTCGGCCGCCGCCCGCTCCAGCGCCGCCTTCGGTCGCAGGTTGTGCGGGTTCGCCGCCAGCAGCTGCCGCAACCGGTGCCGGGCGGCGTGGTTCTGCCCGGCGATGAACCAGGGGTCGGTCTCGCACCAGTACGCCAGGTGCTCCTCGAGCGGCGCATCCGGTCCGGGAAACCCGCGACCGCCCCTGGTCAGGAAGTGTTCGGTGAAGTCGAGACCGGTCACGATCGGTCCGACCAGCACCAGCCCGGCCACGAGCTGCGGACGGTCGAGCGCGCAACGGATCGACACCAGCGCGCCGAACGAACAGCCGACCAGCACCGCCGGGGCGTCGGTGACGTGGCCGGCGACCCAGGCCAGGTCGTCCGCGCTGGAGTATTCGATCTCGGGCTCGTCCGAGCGCCCGTAACCGCGCCGGTCCCACCTGGCCACCCGGTAGTTTGCCGACCACGCCGGGAACTGCGCGTCCCAGCTCTCCCGGTGCACCAGACCGTCGTGCGTGAGGATGATCGGCGGGCCGTCGCCCACGGCCTCGCAGTAGACCTGCCCCGCGGCGACCGGCACGTGGGTGGCTTCCACAACTGCCACCTGCCCACCGTATAGCAGCACCAGCCGGATTGGCTGCCGGCACCGGGCACGGCCGTCTCACTTGGCTACAGCCAGCGTGTCGCGCAGTACCGACCAGACCGCGGGGTCCTCCCCGCCGACACTGAGCCGTATCGTAGGAGACGTACACATCGCTCGGGGGATTTGTCCAGCAGCGTCAGCCAGGCAGGAAGTTCGGCTGGTGCACCGAGACTCTGCTGTCCCCGATTGTCTGCTCCGTCTCAGTAGAGGGCGCGGAGCACCGCGAACCCCTCCGCCGCTTCCACCGCGACTTCTCGACCGCGCATCTTGCTCATCAACTCGAGGCTCTCCGGACTGCCGTGGTAGATGGCGGGCCGCACTTGCGACGCATGCAGCCGCATCGCTTGGAGCTTGACATCCAGGTAGTCGGAGATGTCGATGTAACAGGTGGGTTGGAACCGGTCTGCCCCGAAGCGCCAGAACAAGGTCGTGTGATCGTAGACGAGCACATGCGGCACCAGGTGACGCTGTGCCGGCACGCCGGGACGGGTGGCGGTGACGCAGGCGTGGTAAAGCGCCTCATGGTCCTGGTTGTAACTGGGCGCCGGCATCATCATCATTGTCGGCCGTATCTTCTCGATCGCCAACTTGCCGTCGGCCTCGATCAGCTTCACCAGCTCCTTGCGCGGTTTGGTGTCCAGCGCCAGGTAGGAGTCGTCATCGGTGTAGAGCACGTCCCAGTTGTCCACCTTGAGCAGACGCATCACCGACTCGAACTCGCGCAACCTGGTGTCGTTGGTAACCAGCCTGGTGTTGCCGCCCTCACCATCGTCAGCGAAGTGCGCGAGATTTCCGACCGTGGCGAGCACGACGAAAACCTCGCCGCCCAGCGCTTTGATGCGAGCGATGCTGCCGGCGCAACCGTAGGTCTCGTCGTCGGCGTGAGGTGCGATGACCAGCAGCCGCTGCCGGGCGAGGAACTCGTCAGTCAACATGGGCGTTCTCCAATCCACCGGGAACCACGGGCAGGACGGACCCCAGGACCCCCCCGGAGAGGTCGGTGTCCGTTTGCTCCCGGATGACGCTGTCAATAATGTCGTCGAGATCACGGGACGGGTCGAAGCCGACCAGGTCTCGAACCCGGGTGATGTCCGGGACCCGGCGGGGGATGTCCTCGTAGCCGTCACCGTACGCCTGCTCGTACGACAGGTGGCGAACAATGCTGCTCGACCCGGTCAGTGCGATGACCCGTTCAGCGAGGCGCTGGATGGACACCTCCTCTGGTCGCCCGATGTTGAAGACCCCGCCGTAGGCCTCCGGGTGCCCGATCAACGCGGTGATCCCGTCCAGCGCGTCACTGACGTGGCAGAAGCTGCGCGTCTGCTTGCCGTCGCCGTAGATCGTCAGTGGCTCGTTGCGCAACGCCTGAGCCACGAACTTGGGGATGACCATCCCGTAGCGGCTGCTCTGGCGGGGACCCGCGATGTTGAAGAAGCGGGCGATGACCGTGCGGACCGACCGGTCGGACCAGTAGAGGTGGGCCATGGTCTCGTCCAGCGCCTTCGCCTCTGCGTACGACCAGCGCCTGGTCAGGGGCGATCCCATCACGCGGTCCTGCTCCTCGCTCAACGCGTCGTCGCTGCTCCTGCCGTAGACCTCGCTAGTGGAGGCGATGAGTGCGCGGTTGCCGTGACGGTGGGCGCACTCCAGGACGGTCTCGGTGCCGTGCAGGTTGGTACGTAGTCCTTTCAGCGAACGTCTCAAGATCAGCTCTACCCCGACTACGGCAGCCAGGTGGAAGATCGTGTCGGATCGCGCCGCCAGACTGTCCACCAGGTCGGCGTCGAGGATTGTGCCCTCGACAAGATCAAACCCAGGTGTGTCCGAGAGGTGGGCGAGACTCTCCGGCCTGCCGGTGGATAGATCGTCGAGGCACATCACCTCGTGCCCTGTCGCGAGCAGCCGCTCCACCAGGTGGCCGCCGATGAAACCGGCACCGCCGGTCACGAGCGCCTTCATGACGCCGTCCCGATGCGGTCGCGAGCTTCCCGATGCAGCCGTACCGGTGACTGAGCGACACCAGCCATGTGGTCTCCCTTGGCTTGCTGTGGGAATACCCCGTTGATGCACAGGACGCCTCCCACCGAAACCCGAAATCAACCCACCACCAACCGCGCGGGACCATTCCCTGATATCTGCTGGCCATGCCCGGACATCCGCCCACCGCGCGGAGGCGGCCCTGCGACGGTCAGCCGCTCGTACGGTTCGCCTCCCACCGGCCGCTGCAGTCGCGGAACCGCCACCCCCCGCGCGCGTACGTCCCGTCGCGCTCGAACTGCCCGGTCAGTGTCAACTCCTCGATCGGCAGGTCAAGGTGCCCTCGCTCCACCAGGTAGGGCGGGCGTAGGGTCGCCTCGTCCTCGACCGTGGTGCCGTCGCAGGTCACGCGGTAGCTGACCTCGGACACCAACCGACCCGCCTCGACCACGAGCGTGATCGTGAAGTCATCGTCGCCGCCCTCGTAGGTGCCGGCTACCGGATCCGCGGCGCACGCGGCCAGGCCCAGCACCATGAGCAGGGCCGTGATCGATGCCGCCCCCGGCACCGTCCGGCGGTACGGCTTGCGGGACATGTGAGAAATCCTCGGGTGTGAACATGTCACGACGGCGAAGCGCAGTGCACGCTATTGTGAGTTTAGAGCCCGGGTCGTCACCGTGTCTGGCGTTTCGTGCCAATAAGTCCCGGTCACCTCAGGTAAGACCGGGTAGTTACCGGTTGCGGCGAGGCTCGCGCCGCCGATCATGTTCAGGGCACCGGCGATGATCGCGATCACCCCGATGACCTTGGTGTTCTGATACCGGCCATCCAGGTCGCCCTCGGAGGGGCTACGGATGTCCAGGACCTCAGCGCGGGGGGTTCTGGGTCAGGGTGCGGCGGTCGTCGGGCAGCCGGCGGGTGACCCCCTGCCGGTCGAGCAGCTCCAGCAGCGGCACCGCCACCCGGCGGGTAGTACCGAGCGCCTGCCGCGCCTGGCTGAGGGTGAACGGTTGCGACAGCGTGGCCAGCAGCCGCGCCGCTTCCGCCGGGGCGTCCGGGGTCAGCACCACCCCGTCGGCGAGCCGGATGATCTTCCCGACCCGGGCGGCGGCGGCCAGTTCCCTGGCTCCCAACCCGAGATCCGCCAGCCGAACTGCCGGCGGCGCCTGGAACGGTCGGGTCGCCAGCTCGGCGCGCAGCGCGTCGACGGCGCGGCCCACCGGCCCGGGCAGTCCCGGGTCCGGGGTGGTGACCAGGCCATCGGCCAGCGCCAGCGGCGGGGTGACCAGCGCCTCGACCAATGTCCGGTCGGGCAGGCCGAGCGCGCGCCGCAGCACCTCCACCGGCACCCCGCCGGCCAACGGATGCCCGGCCAGATACGAGTCCACCTGCCGGCGCAGCCGCCCACACTGCTCGCGCCACCACCGCGGGTCGGCCAGCCAGTCTCCGGCCACCGGGGCAGAGCTGACCGGCACCCCTATGCGGGCCAGGTCGCCCCGGGTGACCAGGCCCCGCCGCCGCAGTTCGCACTGCTCGTCGGGGGCTCCGGCAACGCCGGCGAGCACCTCGGCCCGCCGGGCGGCCGCTCCCCGGTGCCGCAGTGCCGGCGGCGCGGGGTCGAGGACGGTGACGGCCCCGGCGATGTGGTGACGGCCGGGGTCTCGCAGCAGTGCCCGGTCGCCGACATGCAGCGGCAGTGGGCGGGACAGGCGCAGCCGGGCGGTGCCCGCTCCCAACGGCCGGATCCGGGCGGACACCGCGGCAGAGCCGATGTGGATAGTGGCGGTGGTCGGCAGCGCCGCCACCGGGTCACCGTCGATGCGTACGTCCACCTGGTCGGTGCGGTGGAAGCTGGCCGGCGCGAGCAGCGCGCTGCCACGGTGCACGTGGTCGCGGTCGACGCCACGCAGGTTGACCGCCACCCGGGCGACGGCGGCGACCTCGCGCCGGTCGCGCCCGAGCGACTGCAGGCCACGAACCCGTACGGTGCGCGCACCGGCCCGGCCGGCGGCGGCGAGTTCCAGCGCGTCGCCGACCCGCAGGGTGCCCGCGCGCAGGGTGCCGGTGACGACCGTCCCGCTGCCTCGGATGGTGAACGACCGGTCGACCCACAGCCGCACCGCCGCGTCCACCTCCGCCGCGGGCAGCCTGGTCACCAGCCGGTCAAGCGCGTCACGCAGCTCGTCCAGCCCGGCACCCGACGGTGCGCTGACCTCCACCGTCTCGGACTCGCGCAGGCCGGTGCCGGCCAGCTGCGCCTGCGCCTGCGCGACCGCCGGCGCCGGGTCGGCCAGGTCGGTACGGGTGACCGCGAGCACCCCGTGCCGTACCCCGAGGGCGTCGAGCGCGGCGAGATGCTCGGCCGACTGCGGCATCCATCCCTCGTCGGCCGCGACCACCAGCAGCGCCGCCGGCACCGGGCCCACCCCGGCGAGCATGTTGGTCACGAACCGTTCGTGGCCGGGTACGTCGACGAACGCGACGGTGCGCCCGGAGGGCAGGTCGGTCCAGGCGAACCCGAGGTCGATCGTCAGCCCCCGGCGCCGTTCCTCGGCCCACCGGTCCGGCTCTATGCCGGTCAGGGCCCGCACCAGAGTGGATTTGCCGTGGTCGACATGGCCGGCGGTGGCGACGACGTGCACGGCGCTACACCTTGCGCACCGCGGCGGCCACGGCCGGATCGTCGTGCTCGGGCACGCACCGCAGATCCAGCAGCAGTCGGCCGTCCGCCACCCGGCCCAGCACCGGCGGCTCGCCGGTGCGCAGCGGTTCGGCGTACCGCGCCGGCAGCGCGAGCGCCCACGAGGCGAGCTCTACGCCGGGTGCGCCCCCGCCGCCGACCACGGCCACCGACCGTACGACCTGCCCGACCCCGGCTGCGCGCCGCAACGCTTCGGTGCGGGCCCGCAGGTGCTCGGCCGGCGTGTGCAGCGCCTGCCGGGTGGGGTGCGGCGGACCGCGCAGGGTGGCTTCCAGCGCCGCCAGGGTCAGCTTGTCCACCCGTACCGCCCGCGCCAGCGGGTGCCGGCGCAGCCGCTCGACCAGCTCTGCGCTGCCCAGCAGCAGGCCGGCCTGCGGCCCGCCGAGCAGCTTGTCGCCGCTGGCGGTGACCAGCGCCGCGCCGGCGCGCAGGGTGGTGGCCGCGTCGGGTTCATGCGGCAGCAGCGGGTCGCGCGCCAGCAGGCCGGAGCCGACGTCGACCACCACCGGTACGCCGAGCGTGGCGAGCTCGGTGACCGGCACCGCGGCGGTGAACCCGGTGACCACGAAGTTCGACGGATGCACCTTGAGGATGAACCCGGTGTCCGGCCCGACGGCGGCGGCGTAGTCGGCCAGCGCGGTGCGGTTGGTGGTGCCGACCTCGCGCAGCCGGGCGCCGGTGCTGCCCAGCAGGTCGGGTAGGCGGAACCCGTCGCCGATCTCCACCATTTCGCCGCGGCTGACCACGATCTCGCGGCCGCCGGCCAGCGCGGTGGCGGCAAGCACCAGTGCAGCGGCGCCGTTGTTGACGATGTGCACGGCCCCGGCGTCGGGCACGGCCGCGGCGAGCGCGTCCCGGGCGGCGCGTCCGCGGCGGCCGCGGCGGCCGGTGGCCAGCTCCAGCTCCACGTCGGTGTAGCCGCTGGCGGCGACCAGCGCGTCGACCGCCGCGGGTGACAGGGCGGCCCGGCCCAGGTTGGTGTGCAGCACCACGCCGGTGGCGTTGAGCACCGGCCGCAGCCCGCCGGCGGTGGTCGGCAGGTCGGCCAGCGCCGCGTCGGCCACGGTGGCCGGGTCCAGTTCGCCGCGGCGGGCGCGCTGCTGCGCGGCGGTGACGGCCTGCTTGACGGGTCCGTGCCCGAGCATGGCCGCGGCGCGGGCCAGCCGAGGGTCGGCCAGCACGGCGTCGGTGCGCGGGATCGCCCGCCGCGGGTCGGCCGCGTGGTCCACCCCGGGCACCTCCCCCGCACGTCAGTGAGCGTTTGGCGGAGGCGTACGGGAATCGAACCCGCCCGGCCCGGCTCCCGGGCCGCACCGGTGTTGAAGACCGGGAGGAGCACCAGCTTCCTGAACACCTCCGGTAATAGGATAAATGGTATAGACCACGCTGGCGCTGATATCGGCCGCGCTCGAGTGCTCAACCGTCGAGGACTGGCAGAACCTAGTCGTTCAACCCCTCACCGCCACCGCCTGACCGGCCCGAGCACCCGCCGAGCACGAGGAGGAGTGGCTGCCAGTGCCATCCATCACCCTCGACATTTATGGACGCGATGCGCTTCACTCGTAGACTCTGGCAGCCAGCAAGATAGTCGCCATCAGTTGCCAGCTTGGTTCTGGCGGGGCCGTTTCACCTCGATTCTCGAAGTAACCGTCCACATCCATGATCCATCCGCGTAGCCCTTCGAGGTAAGATCGCAGATCAGCGTTCTCCCAGGAGTCCGGATTGAGCTCTAGATCCTCCGCTAGACGCCCAACGAAGTTGGCGAGACCCTCGCGTGACGAGACATTGGCTGACGCTTGCTCTAGCCTCACAACGATTAAACCTCCCTCGGGCCGACGCTAGAGTTCATCGGCACCAGTCTGCTCAGCACTCCTTCGTAGAACCCGACCAGGCAGTGTAGCCATTCCGAGCAACCCGCTGGTCACGGTTGGTCACCGCGCCGAGCGCCAGAGCGCGACGGACGGGCTGAAGGCCGTCGGGTCGAGAGCCGGGAGGTCTGGCGCCTCCCGGCTCTCGACCCAGCGGTTGGGTTCCACCGGTTGGTTTTCGCCGGGTGGTTTCGCCGGTTCGATATTGCCTTGCCTCCCCACGGGGGTGGTGTCTACGTTGCGGTGATGCGTTCGCGACTGCTGGCGGTGACCTTCGAGGCGGACAACCCGGCTGGACCGGCACGCTTCCGGGCCGCGCCGGCCAACTCGGCGCGAACCGGATGCACCTGCACCTGACCAGCGCCGACCTCGACGACAAGGTCACGCCGGCGGCGCACACGCTTGCATCAGCGGGCCACCACGGCCAACTGCGGATGAGTCGAACGGGAGAGGCGTTTAATGAGTGAAGCGTTCTACTCGCACGCGAGGCTGTACGACCTGATGTTCCAGGTCGACGGGCCCGCAGTCGACTTCTACCGGGCCGACGCCAATCGGCAAGGCGGGCGCGTACTGGAACTCGGGTGCGGCACCGGGCACAAGCTGATCCCCGTCGCGTCCGACGGGCATCCGTGCGTCGGCCTGGACTTCTCGTCAGACATGCTGGCTGAAGCTCAGCGTAAGGCGAACGAGCGCGGTGTAGCGGTGGAATGGATCCAGGGCGACATGCGGGCCTTCGATCTGGGCCGCACATTCGACTTCGTGTTCATCACCGCCAATTCCCTACTGCATCTGCATGAGGCTGAGGATCTGGTGAGCTGCTTCCGGTCGGTTCGAAGACACCTGGCACCTGGAGCACGGTTCGTCTTCGATGTATTCAACCCGAGCGTGCGCCTACTTGCCGAAGCCGATGGCGTGCGGCGCACCCGGGAGTCGTTGTCGTTCATGGATCCTGACCGTGGCAACGTTAGCGTCGATGTCGCTGAGATCTACGATGCGCCCGCGCAAGTGACACGCGGGACGTGGTACCTCTCGACTAACCTCCCTCTTTCGCGAGTGAGGCGATCGTGCT